>JANYEY010000104.1 GCA_025359685.1 Sphingomonadaceae bacterium
TTCGAATCCTGTCTCCCCGACCAATTCTCCTCCGGATTGAAATGTTGCGAGCCGACGCAACTTGTTTGCCGCGGCGCGGCTTGGTATCGCTGGGCCTGAGAGGTACTTCCCATGCGCGCCACCCCCGATTTCGATTTCGCCCTGCCCGAGAGCGCGCTGATGATCCGCGACGCCGCGGCGCGCTTTGCCGACGAGAAGATCGCGCCGCTGGCGGCGCGGGTCGATGCCGAGGACTGGTTCCCGCGTGACGAGCTGTGGGCGGCGATGGGCGAGCTTGGCCTGCACGGCATCACCGTCGAGGAAGAATGGGGCGGGCTGGGCCTTGGGTATCTCGATCACGTGATCGCGGTCGAGGAAGTGAGCCGCGCTTCGGCCTCGATCGGCCTCAGCTACGGCGCGCATTCGAACCTGTGCGTCAACCAGATCCGCCGCTGGGGTAACGAGGAGCAGAAGGCGAAATACCTGCCCAAGTTGGTGAGCGGCGAGCACGTTGGCAGTCTGGCCATGTCGGAAGCCGGCGCGGGTTCGGACGTGGTCTCGATGAAATTGAAGGCCGAGGCGGTTCAAGGCGGTTACGTCCTCAACGGCACCAAATTCTGGATCACCAACGCGACCTACGCCGATACCCTGGTGGTCTATGCCAAGACCGGTGAAGGCAGCCGTGGGATCACCGCCTTTCTGATCGAAAAGGGCGACGAAGGCTTTTCGATCGGCCAGAAGATCGACAAGATGGGCATGCGCGGCAGCCCCACCGCAGAGCTGGTATTCAACGATTGCTTCATTCCCGAAGACCGCATCATGGGCCCGCTGCATGGCGGCGTCGGGGTGCTGATGAGCGGGCTCGACTACGAGCGCGTGGTGCTCGCCGGGCTCCAGCTTGGGATCATGCAGGCCTGCCTCGACACCGTCATCCCCTACCTGCGCGAGCGCAAGCAGTTCGGTAAACCCATCGGCGCGTTTCAGCTGATGCAGGCCAAGGTCGCGGACATGTACGTCGCGCTGCAATCGGCGCGGGCCTACACTTATGCCGTGGCGCGCAATTGCGATGCCGGCCTCACCACGCGCTTCGATGCGGCGGGAGCGATCCTGCTGGCGAGCGAAAACGCCTTCCGGGTTTCTGGCGAAGCGGTCCAGGCATTGGGCGGCGCTGGCTACACCAAGGACTGGCCGGTCGAACGCTATCTGCGCGACGCCAAGCTGCTCGACATCGGCGCGGGGACCAACGAAATCCGCCGCATGCTGATCGGGCGCGAACTGATCGGGGCGGCATGAGCGACACCCTGCTCCAATGCCTACAATGGTACGGCGCGGGTGCGAGCGTCATCGCCGCCGCGCTGATCGCCGCCGATCTTGGGCGGCGGATAACCGGCTGGGCCTTCGTGTTGTTCGTTACCTCATCGATCGCGCTGATCGGCTGGGGCTTCGTCCAGCCCGACGCCAAGGGGATCGGCTCGCAGAATATTCTGATGCTCGTCATCAATGTGATCGGCGTGTACCAATATCTGATCCGCAAAAAGGAAAGCGCATGAGCGCCCCGGTTCTCTCCACCACCCTCAACCCTGACAGCCCCGAAGCGCAGGCCCGCGCGGCGCACAACCGCGCGTTGGCGCAGGAGCTGCGCGCCAAGGTGGCCGAAGCGGCGCTGGGCGGGAACGAAAAGAGCCGCGAGCGCCACACGTCGCGCGGCAAGCTGCTGCCGAGGGAACGCGTCGAACGCTTGCTCGATCCCGGTTCACCCTTGCTTGAGATCGGGCAGCTCGCGGCGGGCGACATGTACGAAGGCGAAGTCCCCGGCGCAGGGATTATCACCGCGATCGGCCGCGTCTCTGGCCGGATGTGCATGATCGTATGCAACGATGCGACCGTCAAAGGCGGCACCTACTACCCGATGACGGTCAAGAAGCACCTGCGCGCGCAAGAGATTGCCGAGGCCAACCACCTGCCGTGCATTTACCTGGTCGACAGCGGCGGCGCGAACCTGCCGCATCAGAGCGAGGTCTTCCCCGACCGCGACCACTTCGGGCGGATTTTCTACAATCAAGCGCAGATGAGCGCCAAGGGCATTCCGCAAATCGCCTGCGTGATGGGCAGCTGCACTGCGGGCGGCGCATATGTTCCGGCAATGAGCGACGAAAGCATCATCGTGCGCGGACAAGGCACGATTTTTCTCGCGGGTCCGCCGCTGGTCAAGGCCGCGACGGGTGAGGAGATCAGCGCAGAGGACCTTGGCGGCGGCGAGCTGCACGCGAAGAAGTCAGGCGTGGTCGACCACCTCGCCGAGAATGACGAACACGCGCTGACCATCGTGCGCGACATCATCAGCCACCTTGGCCCGCGCCACGATCACGGCCTGCCGCTCAAGGAACCGCGCGCGCCGAAGTACGACGCCGAGGATCTTTACGCGGTCGTACCCGACGATGTCCGCGCGCCTTACGATGTCCACGAAGTCATCGCCCGGCTGGTCGACGGCAGCGAGTTCCATGAATTCAAGGCGCTCTATGGCTCCACGCTGGTCTGCGGCTTCGCGCATATCTGGGGGATGCCAGTGGCGGTGCTCGCCAACAATGGCGTGTTGTTCAGCGAAAGCGCGGTCAAAGGCGCACACTTCATCGAACTTGCCTGCCAGCGCCGTATACCCTTGTTGTTCCTGCAGAACATCTCGGGCTTCATGGTCGGCGGCAAATACGAGGCCGAGGGCATCGCCAAGCACGGCGCCAAACTGGTCACCGCCGTCGCCACCGCCACCGTGCCCAAGCTCACCGTGCTGATCGGCGGCAGCTTCGGCGCGGGCAATTACGGCATGTGCGGCCGGGCCTATTCGCCGCGGTTCCTGTTCTCCTGGCCCAACGCGCGGATTTCGGTGATGGGCGGCGAACAGGCGGCATCGGTGCTCGCCACTGTGCACCGCGATGCCGAAAGCTGGACGCCCGAACAGGCCGAGGCGTTCAAGGCCCCGATCCGGCAGAAGTACGAAGACGAAGGCAACCCCTATTACGCCACCGCGCGGCTATGGGACGATGGAGTGATCGATCCGGCACAGACGCGCGATGTGCTGGGGCTGGCCTTGGCGGCGGCGTTGGAAGCGCCGATTCCGGATAGGCCGGCGTTCGGGGTGTTCCGGATGTGAGCAAAGACGAGCATGAGTTATTGATTGTCCACGTGCCAGCATTGGTTGCGGTGCTCCTCGACCATGAGAAACGCAAAGGACAGCCGTTATCCTTACCTGAAGTTTTAGACATTCGCGACAATGCCGAAGCTATCGCGATGCCAATCTTTGCACGTGATCGAGTTGCTGACGAGAGGGGATATGATGACATTGACCCCGAGAACGTCTGGAACGAATGGCAGGGAATCAGAATAGAATTCTTTCGAGACGGCTTCCTGCCGTGAAACGCGGCAGCCCCTCCGTCAGCGCTTCGCGCTGCCACCTCCCCCAGACAAACTGGGGGAAGATTTTTGGGGTAAGGGCGCGGCCTCAATCAATCCTCCCCGGCACGGGGAGGTGGCGCGCCGTAGGCGTGACGGAGGGGGCCCACTTCTCGGTCGGGCGCTGCATGTGAGGCGAGGTGGGACCCCTCCGTCAGCCTTTCAGGCTGCCACCTCCCCGTGCCGGGGAGGATTTTAGGGTGGCATTGCAGCCCGAAGTTCTGCGCCAGCCGATCAAGCAGGTGAAGCGCGCGCGGGCTTTGCGTAAAGACATGAGTTTGCCTGAGGTGCTGCTTTGGATCGAGTTGCAGAAGCGTCCGGGCCGGCACAAGTTCCGCCGCCATCATCCGCTCAGCGATCTGGTGCTGGATTTCACTTGTCTCGAGCGGAGGATAGCAATCGAGATCGATGGTCTTGCGCATGATATGGGCGACAGGCCAGAGCGCGACCTCCGCCGCGATGTATACTTGCGGTCGCGTGGTTTTGTGGTGCTGAGAATTCCGGCAGCGTTTGTACTCAAAGACTTGAACGCGGCAATCGAGGGTATTGTTGCATTGTGCAGGGAGGCTTTACCCCTCCACCCCCGGACTTCGTCCGGCGGTCTCCCTCCCCGTTCCGGGGAGGTCCTGTAGTGGGCTATGACGCCGCAATCATCGGCGGTGGGCCTGCTGGCCTGACCGCGGCGATTTACCTCGCGCGGTATCGGCGTAAGGTGGTGGTGTTCGATCGCGGGGGGAGCCGGGCGGCGATGATCCCGACCAGTCACAATCATGCGGGGTATCCCGACGGGATCCACGGCGAGGACTTGCTGGCAGCGATGCGGCAGCAGGCCTTGCAGTTCGGGGCGGAATTGCGCGGCGGCGATGTGTTGTCGATCACGGCGGCGGGCAAGGCATGGCACCTCACCGGCGACAGCATAGATCTCACCGCGCGCACGGTGTTGTTCGCCACCGGTACGGTCAACCGCTACCCCGATATCCCCCGCGCGGTACATGATGCGGCGTTGGCGGCGGGCAAGTTGCGATATTGCCCGGTGTGCGATGCTTTTGAGGCAACGGATCAGCGCATCGCGGTGATCGGCGCGGAAAGTCACGGGGTGGCCGAGGCGCTGTTCCTGCGCAATTATTCCGACAAGCTAACGCTCTACACTCTGATCGAATGCGAGTTGCACGAGAAGGACCGCGCCGACCTGGCCAAGGCCGGGGTCGAGTGGGACCCGCGCCCGGTCGCCTCATACGATTTCTCCGGCAAAGGCGTGCGGCTCGGCTTTGCCGATGGCAGCCACGCCGAGGCCGATACGCTGTACCCCGCGCTCGGATCGGACCCCAACGACAGTCTGATCAAGCAACTCGGGCTGCGCACCAGCGCCGACGACACGATCCTCACCGACAGCCACCAGCGGCTCGGTCTCGATGGACTTTATGCCGCGGGCGATATCGTCTCGGGGCTCGACCAGATCAGCGTGGCGATGGGCCAGGCGGCGGTAGCGGCGACCACCCTGCACAACGATTTGCGCGCGCGCGAAGGACGCACTCCCGAATGAGCGAACCTGTGTATCCTCTCGCTGGCCTCAAGGTCATCGAACTCGCCCGCATCCTCGCTGGACCGTGGGCGGGACAGATCCTGGCCGATCTTGGCGCGGAGGTGATCAAGGTCGAGAGCCCGGCCGGCGACGATACCCGCCAGTGGGGTCCGCCGTTTATCGAATATGCCGATGGCAGCAAGGATGCCGCCTATTTCCACGCTGCCAACCGCGGCAAGACATCGGTGGTGATCGATTTCGCCACGCCGGAAGGACAAGCGCAGGTCCGTGCGCTGGTCGCCGATGCCGATGTGATGATCGAGAATTTCAAGGTCGGCACGCTCGCCAAATACGGGCTCGATTACGCCAGCTTGTCCGCCGCCAACCCGCGTTTGGTCTATTGCTCGATCACCGGGTTCGGGCAGGACGGGCCCTATGCCAGCCGCCCGGGTTATGACTTCATCATTCAGGGGATGAGCGGGGTGATGGACCTGACCGGCGACCCTGACGGCCCGCCACAGAAGATCGGCGTGGCCTTTGCCGACATCATGACCGGGCTCTATTCGGTCATCGCGATCCAAGCCGCCTTGGCAGCGCGCGCAGTTTCAGGGCGCGGCGATCATATCGATATGGCGCTGTTCGACGTGATGACCGGGGTGCTGGCCAACCAGGCGCAGAATTACCTCGTCACTGGACAGACCCCGCGCCGACTGGGCAATGCTCACCCCAACATCACGCCCTATGCGGTCTTCCCCACTAGCGATGGCTGGTTCATCCTGGCGGTTGGCAACGATGGCCAGTTCCGCAAGTTCTGCACAGCAATGGGGCTCGATGCCATGGCGCTGGATGCGCGGTTCACCAGCAACGCCTTGCGGTTAGAGCATCGCGGCGTGCTCGAAGTGCTGATCGCCGAGGCGACGCGGCTGCGCACCCGTGCCGCTCTGCTTGAATTGCTCGAAGCCGCTGGAGTGCCCGCTGGCCCGATCAATTCGGTCGCCGATGCCTTCACCGATCCGCAGATCGTCGCGCGGCAAATGCAGCAGACGTTTACCGCCCCTGATGGCGGGCAGGTGGCAGGCGTGCGCACGCCGATCCGGTTTGCTGGGATGTCGCTCAACCTGGGAGTAGCAGCACCGCGGCTGGGCGCGGGCGAAACGCCAGCCGATTAGTGCGGCACGTCTGCTGGCGGCGTTGCCCCGCCGGGTGCCGCGACACGGCTGAGGTTGGCCTTGCGCATGAAAATAACCAGCGGCGCGGCGGCCAGGCTGAGCCAGACCATCATGTAGAAATCGTCAATGTAGGCAATCATCGCCGCCTGCTGATTGACCATCGCGTCGATGTAAGAAAGCCCCGCTTCGCCCAGCGTCTGGAACCGGTCGACGGTCGAGACGTCGATCACATCGGTGAACGATGAGGTAACATGGGCGGCAAGGTCGGAATGGCTGACCTGAAGGTTATGCGCGAGCTCGAAGGTGACGATCGAGATGCCGACCGACGATCCGATCGAGCGCGACAGGTTGAGCAGGCTCGAACCGTCGGTGCGCAGCATCGGTGGCAGTGTGGCAAAGGCGCTGGCATTGAGGGGAATGAAGATCAGCCCCATCCCGATCCCCTGGATGAACCCCGACACCGCGATGTGGTAATAATCGGTCTGGAGCGACCACGAAGCCATCTCCCACAACGAAAACGCGGCGATCAGGAACCCACTGAAAATCAGGATCCGGGGATCGAACCCGCGCCGTAGGATCCAGCCCGAAAACTGCATCGTCATAAGTGTGCCAACCCCGCGCGGCATCAGCGTCATTCCGGTATCGATCACGCCATAGCCGAACAGGCGCTGCAGCATCGGCGGCAACAGGGCCATGGTCGCGAACATGACCACCCCGATCACCAGACTGAAGAACAGCGCGAACACGTAATTTGGATCGGCAAACAAGTGGCGATTGAACAGCGGTTCGCGCGCTGTAACGAAGTGGATGACTGCGATCCACGCTGCCGAGATACAAAGGAAGGTATAAATCCAGGCTTCGGTCGATTGGAACCAGTCGATATGACCGCCGCGATCGAGCAGCAGCTGCAGCGAGGTCAGCGCCAGCGCAACCAGCGCAAAGCCGATCCCGTCAAACTTGCGCTGGACAAGTTTGCGCGACGGCAGCGTTGCCATCATAATCGCCAGCGATATGACCCCCAGCGGCACGTTGACATAGAATACCGCGCGCCAGTTCCAGTTTTCGGTCAGGTAGCCGCCGATGATCGGTCCAAGGATCGGCCCGGCCATGATCCCCATCCCCCACACCGCCATCATCTGCGATTGGCGCGAAGGTTTGTTGGTATCGATCATTGCGGCTTGGCTAAGCGGACCGATAAAGGCGCCGGTCGCCCCCTGCAGCGCGCGGAACAGCACCATCTCGGTAACATTCTGAGCCATGCCGCACAGCATCGATGAAAGGACGAAGCCGATAACCGACATGATGAACAGCCGCCGCGAACCGATCCGGTCAGCGAGCCAACCGGTCATCGGCATCGCGATCGCAACCGCGACGATGTAGCTGGTCAGCACCCAGCTGATCTCGTCCGAAGTCGCGCCGAGGCTGGCCTGCATGTGCGGGATCGCAACGTTGGCGATCGTGGTATCGAGAATTTGCAGCAACGAGGCGAGCATGACCCCGATTGCCACCAGCATCGGGTTTGCGACCGGCAGCAGGGCAACATCATCGGTCGCGGCCAGCACCGCCCGGATCGAGCCGGACTGCTTTTTATCTGAAGGCGCTGCCGCGCTCGCCATGGCGATCGGTCCTAGCGCCGACGTCCGTCGGTAAAGACCGTGACCTTGACCGACAGGCCCGAGATAAGTTCCCGCGGGCTCGCTTCATCAAGCACAATCCGCACCGGCACGCGCTGCGTCACTTTGACCCAGTTACCCGTGGCGTTCTGTGCCGGCAGGACCGAAAACTCGCTGCCCGTCCCCGCCCCGATCGACAGGACGTGGGCTTTGAGCTTGATCCCGGGATAGGCATCGAACTTGATCTCGGCCGGCTGGCCAACGCGCATGTCCGCCAGATCGGTTTCCTTGAAGTTGGCCTCGATGTAGGCGGACCCATCGGCCACCAGCGTGATCACCGGCAAACCGCTGATCAGGTCCTGGCCGATCTGCAGGCGGCTGGCCTGGCTCACCTGGCCCGAGACCGGCGCGCGCACTTCGGTCCGCGCGAGGCTGAGCTCGACTGTCTGGCGTTGCGCCCGGGCCGCAGCAACCTGCGGATAGACGCCGGGCACCTGCGCACCGGTTGAAAGCTTGGCTGCGGCTTCCTGGCTCTTGGCCTGGGCGAGTTTCAGCGCTTCTTGCCCGATTGCGACCTGATGCTGGGCCGCTTCGTAAGCCGCCTTGGTGGTGAAGCCACGTTTCCACAACGCTTCTTGCCGGGACAAGTTAGAGCGCGCGAAAGCGATTTGCTCCTGCGCCGCGGAAACATCTGCGCCGGATAGCGCGCTCGAACTGGCGAGCGCAGTCTGGCTCGCCTGCGCCGTGGCAATCGCCGCGTCGGACTGGGCAAGCTGGAGCTGGTAGGGCTGCGAATCGATCCGGAACAGCAGGTCACCCGCCTTCACATGCTGGTTTTCCTTGACCATCACGCCGATGATCTTGCCGCCGACCTCGGCACTGACCGAAACCTTGTCGAGGTGGACGTATGCGTTGTCGGTCGAAACCTCGCCTTGCAGGCTGCGCCAATAGACCACGCCGCCAATGATCAGCGCGAGCGGGAGCGACAGCATGAGCGCGAGCCGGCCCCATTTGCGGCGCGGCTTTGCTTCTGGTTCTTTCGGGGCGCCCGGAACGTGGACCGGATCGGCCAGCACATCGGCGGCCTGCTGGTCAAATTTGGGATCGCTTTCAGCCATTGGATACTGCCTTTGTTGACGCACGGGGCGCCAGATTGTTGCGCAGCCGCGCGAGCGTGGCGAGGACCTGGGCCCGCTCTTCGCTGCTGATACCTTCAAACGCTTCAGCCTCGAGTTGTTCCCCCAGCGGATGCAATTGGGCGAGGAGGTCTCCTGCCTTGGCGGTCAGGAACAGCTTCCACGACCGGCGATCGGCTGGATCGGGGTGGCGCTCGACCAAATCTGCTTCCTGCAGCCGGTCAACCATGCGGCACACAGTGATCGGCTCGACATCGAGCAATTCGGCCAGTCCGCCCTGGTTTACGCCCTCATGCCGATTGAGCATGACCAGCACCTGCCATTGCGGACGGGTCACGCCGATTTCCCTCGCACGCGCATCGAATGCACGGCGGGCCAGGCGCGAAATATCACCGATCATGGCAAACGGGCTCTCTTTCATAGCCGTGCACTTAATAAGCATAGTTATAAATTGCAAGAGCGAACTGGATGATAACTGCGAAGCGACGCGACAATGAATTACACTTTGCGAAGTGACATAGCCGCTCTCCCCGCGCAGAGTTGGCGCTCCAGCGAGAGGAACAGGCATGCCTGACAATGCGCGAGCCTTGAACCGTTTCGGCCTTGGCGCCGCGCTTGGCGGGGCCCCGCCGGGCGACGCGCGGCGCTGGCTAAATGCCCAGATCGATGGTTTCGATCCGCGCCCGGCCCCGATTGCCGCAGCCCTGCCTTCGGGCAAGCTGATCGAAATGCTGCGCGACAGCCGCGACGAGAAGAAAGAGCTGAAAGCCGAGGCCAAGCAGACCGGGGCCGATCCCAAGCAGATGAAACAGGATGCGAAGGCCGCAGGAATGCCCGGCCCTTACGCCGACCTGCGCGACGCCTATATCGCTGCAGTCGGCGCGCGGACTGACGTGGCCTTGACCACTCAGACACCGTTTGCCGAGCGGCTGGTCCACTTCTGGTCCAACCATTTCGCGGTTTCGGTCGACAAGATCGTCACCGTGGGCCTTGCCGGGGCGTTCGAATTCGAAGCGATCCGCCCGCATGTGATGGGCAAGTTCGCCGACTTACTCGGCGCGGTCGAGCGGCATCCGGCGATGCTGCTCTATCTTGACCAAGCCCAGTCGGTCGGCCCGAACAGTCCGCTTGGTGCCCGTGCGGCGCAGCGCGGCAAAGAGCGTGGGCTTAATGAGAACCTCGCCCGCGAGATCATGGAACTGCACACGCTCGGCGTGCGCAGCGGCTATAGCCAGGCCGACGTCACCGAATTCGCTCGCGCGCTGACTGGCTGGACCGTCGGCGGGCTGGCCAAGCAGCCGATCCTGCAGGGCCCAGGTCCCAAATTCTGGTTTGCGGCGCCGATCCATGAGCCCGGGTCACGGACGGTGGTTGGCAAGACGTACGGCCAGTCTGGCGAAGGCCAGGCGCAGGCAGTGCTAAGCGATCTCGCGGTCCATCCCGCCACCGCGCGGCACATCGCCACCAAGCTCGCCCGGCATTTTGCCGCTGACGATCCGCCGCCCGCCTTGGTCGGGCGTCTCGAACAGGCCTTCCTGCAGTCGCAAGGCGATCTGCCGACGGTCTACCGCGCGCTGATCGACGCCCCCGAAGTCTGGAGTGGCGCGCCCAAGTTCCGCACGCCGTGGGAGTGGACCGTTGCCGCACTGCGCGCCACCGGGGTCAAATCGATCCCGGCGAAGAGCGCGGCCGGTGCCTTCCAGCAGCTCGGCCAGCCGATTTGGAAGCCGGGCTCGCCTGCCGGCTACGACGATATCGCCGCAAGCTGGGCCGGGCCCGACGCGCTTTACCGCCGGGTCGAGATGGCGCAGCGCATCGCCGAACGCAGCGCTGCCACGATCGACGCGCGCAAGCTTGCCCCGACGCTGTTCCCGGACAGCCTGTCGCCAGTCACTGCAACCGCTCTGACCCGCGCCGAAAGCGGACCGCAGGCGCTTGCCCTGCTGCTTGCCTCACCCGAAATGATGCGGAGATGACCATGCTGCTCCACCGCCGCCAGATCCTTGCCGGAGTGACTGCCGCAGGGGCTGCTTCACTGCTAATGCCGCGCATCGCTTTCGCCCGCGCCGCGACCGATCGCCGACTGGTCTTCGTGATCCAGCGCGGCGCGGCCGATGGCCTCGCCACCCTCGCCCCGACCGGCGACCCGGCCTATGCGGGCCTGCGCGGCGATCTGGCCGCTGACCTCGCCGACCGGCCCAAGCTTGGCGGCATGTTCGCGCTGCATCCGGCGCTAACCCAGCTGGGCGCGATGTATGCGGCGAAGCAGGCGCTGTTCGCGCACGCGGTTGCCTCGCCCTATCGCGATCGTTCGCACTTCGACGGGCAGAACGTGCTCGAAACCGGCGGCGCGCAGCCTTATGACCGGCAGGACGGCTGGATGAACCGGCTGCTCGCCATGCTTCCCGCAGACGCGGCCCGCGGGCTGGCGGTATCGGCGACGATCCCCACCGCGCTGCGCGGCCCGGTGCAAGTTTCAAGCTATGCGCCGTCCTCGCTGCCCGATGCCAGCAATGACACGCTGCAGCGGGTCTCGTCACTTTATGCCGATGACCCGCAACTCCACGCGCTGTGGGAGGAAGCTCTGCAGACCAAGGCGATGGCGAGCGGCTTCGACGCTGCCGGTGCCAAGGGTGCCGCCGCTGCTGGTGCGCTGGTCGCCAGCCTGATGGCCGGGGACAAGGGCGCGCGAGTGGTGATGGTGGAGACGACTGGCTGGGACACGCACTCGGGCCAGCGCGGCCGGCTCAACGCGCAGTTGACCGGGCTCGACGCGCTGCTCGCCGCGCTCAAGACCAACCTCGGACCAAGCTGGGACGATACGCTGGTGGTGGTCGCCACCGAGTTCGGCCGCACCGCCGCCGCGAACGGCACCGGCGGGACCGATCACGGCACGGCCTCGCTCGCCATGCTGGCCGGCGGGACGGTCAACGGCGGACGCATCCTGAGCGACTGGCCCGGGCTTTCCGCCGCGAACCTGTATGAAAACCGCGACCTCAAGCCGACCACCAGCCTTGATGCCCTGATCGGCGGCGCGGTCGCCGCGCACTTCGCGCTCGACCCGGCACTGGCCGTGCCCAAGCTCTTCCCCGGCAGCAGCAGCGGCAACCTATCGGGCCTGATCCGGGGATAGGCCGCACAATCGTGCTTGCGCGGATCGCCGCGCTCGGGTGAACAGGGGGCATGCTTGCGCGCTTGCCCCGCCCCTTTGCAATCTTGGTCGCCGCGCTGTTTCTGGGTGCGTGTGCCTGGTGCCTGACGACCCCGCCAGGCAAGGTCTCCAAGGCGGCCAAGGGCCACTATACCGACATGATGTTGTTTCGCGACATTGTGACGCAAGTGCAGGCGGGTAAAGACTATTACCACGCCGCAACCGATTTGCAGCGGGCGCACCACTATCCGACGCGGCCATTCGTGACCGTACGCGAGCCCACGCTCTATCTCGCTGCAGCCGAGCTCGGCTGGCCATGGCTGAACCAAGCGGAGAAGGTTCTCGCGGGTCTGGTCGTGCTAATCTGGCTGCTCGCCTTGCCGCCGCCAGTGATGTGGCTGGAAAAGCTGGCGGCCGCTGCCTGTGTTGCGGTGGCTTGCCTCGCACCGGTGGCGGAGAGCCTGACCCCGATGAGCGAGGCTTGGTGCGGCTTGCTGCTCACGCTGGCTCTGGGGCTTACGCTGTGGCGCCAGGGCCGCTGGTGGATGCCGGTGCTGGTGATCGCTGCCGCGCTGGCGCTGCGCGAGCTCGCTTTGCCGTTCCTGCTGCTCGCCGCCGCCTTCGCGCTGTGGGAACGACGCTGGAAAGAATTGGCAGCGTGGGGGCTGGTGCTGGCACTGTTCGCAGCAGGTCTGGCGTGGCATGCCTCGAACGTCGCCGCGGTCGAGCTGCCGGGAGATCTCCATTCGCCCGGCTGGGCCGGCGGCCTGGGTCTGCGCGCCGTGTTGCTCGCGCTGGCCAACACCACCCTGCTGCACTCGCTGCCGATGCAGTACGCGCTGGTAATCTCGCTGTTGCCCGCGCTCGGCTGGCTGGCGCTCGATGGCCGCACTGGGCGCTTCGCGGTGTTGATGCTGTTTGGCTACGCGCTGATGATCGCGCTCTTTTCACGGAGCGACAACTTCTACTGGGGCTTCACGATGGTCCCGGCGTGGTTCGCGGGACTGGCGCTGGTACCCCGCGCGCTGGTCCAGCTTTACGGCGCTATTACTCGCCCTGCCCGGCGATCGCTCCCGCTTCATTAGCCACGACGCCGAGCACCGCGGCCCATGCCGCGACATTCTGTTCGAGCTGCACCGGATCGACCTTGTCGAGCGTATCGTCGGGCGTGTGGTGCAAATCGAAATAGCGGGTGCCGTCCTGATTGAGGTCAATCACCGCGAGCTTCTGCGCGGCGATCACCGGCTCCACGTCGGTCCCGCCGCCGGCCTTGCGTTCACCCACCACGATGCCCATCGGTGCCAGCGCGGCGGCGATCTTGTCACGCAGCGGCTTGTTGGCAGGGGCCAGGTTGAAATCGATCCGCCACACTCGGTCAGCCCCGAAATCGCTTTCCATCGCCAGCGCGTGCGGTTCGCCCGCATGCGCCTTGGCATAGGCCTCGCCGCCAAAGCCGCCGAGCTCTTCACTGCCCGCCCACAGCACCCGGATCGTGCGCAAGGGCTGTCCGCCCTGCTGCGCGCGCAAGGCTGCGGCGGTGACGATGCCGCAGCCCGCCGCATTGTCGATCGCGCCGGTGCCCAGGTCCCAGCTGTCGAGATGGCAGGCGACCAGCACCGGCGGGAGCGAGGGATCGCGGCCCGGCAGGTCGGCAATCACGTTGCCCGATGGCATGTTCGCTTGCGGATGGCCTTCGAGCACCAGTTGCATCGTGATCGGCTTACCCTTGGTGGCAATGCGCGCGATGAGGTCCGCGTCTGGCGCAGATACTGCGCCTGAAGGGATAGCCTTGCTGCCCGCCGGGAAGTTGGTCCCGCCGGTGTGCGGATCGCGGTTGTGGTCGGTCCCGGCCGAGCGGATCACCGCTCCGACTGCGCCCTTGCTCGCCGCGACGGCCGGTCCCTGACGCCGCGCATTGCCGTAAGGCCCGTAACCCGAGCCATCCTGATTGGGCAGCATCTGGTTGTCGATGAACGCGATCTTGCCGGTGAGCGGTCCCGCCGGTGCGGCTTTGAGCGCGTCGAGCGAGGCGAAATAGACCACTTCGGCGGTCAACCCGCCCTTGGGGGTCGGCACCGAATTGCCCAACGCGGTGATGTGGAGCTGCTGCGGATAAGGCCCGGTCAACTGCGCGGTTTCAGCCCCGCGGACGAAGCCCAAAATCGGAAACGTCTCGATATGCACATTCTTGAAGCCGAGCGCGGTCAACCGCTGCACCGCCCAATCCCGCGCCGCCGCTTCACGCGGGCTACCGTCGAGCCGCTGCCCGATCTCGGTGGTGAGGTCCGCGACGATATCCCACGCGGTTCCACTGCCTTGCGGCGGGGCGGCGGTGGCGGCGGTGGAGAGAAGGAGGGCGGCGAGCGCGGCGGCGCGGAGTGTGTTTCGCATGCGCAGAAGGCGTAAAGTTATCGCCCGGCCTTGGCAAGCGCGGTGCGCTGCTCAACCCACCGGCGAGAGCACCAGAACATGGAAGCTGCCCGGTTCCATTATCCCGCGTTTGGAAGGTGCCACCGGCGCTGCAAACCGGGCCGAAGGCAAATAGACACGGCCACTTGCCGGATCCATCGCGGCCGTGCGCGCACTCGCCTCAGTTGGGCTGGACGCTACTACGACCGCGTTGCGGCCTACCAGGCGCACCACTGACAGCGTGCCGTCTTTGCCGCAAGGCACCAGAAAGCGCTTGTGTGCGCCATCCCAGATCACCGTGTCCGGACCCGTACCGATATTAACCAGCGACACCAGCCGCAGCTTGCGCAGATCGACCAGCGCGGCTTTGCCGTTGGCGCAAGAACTGAGCGCCAGGCCGCTTGCAGGATCGAGCGCGAGCCCCGTCGGCCCTTCGCATCCCGGCAGTGAAATGCGTCCGGCGGCCTTGCCCGTTGCCAGATTTGCCAGCTCGATCTCGCTCTCGTCTTCGTTGTTCACCGCGATCAGGTTCTTGCTGACCAGCACCGGCACCTCAAGCCCCGGCTTAAGCGCGATCCGCGACACTTCCTTGCGCCCCGCCAGATCGACCACCGAGATTGCCCCGCCCTTCGCCGCCATCACGTAAACCAAACGGTGGTCGGCCGAGAGCACCAGCGCATCCGGGTCCTCGGCAACCGGGATCGAAGCGAGCTCCGCACCGGTGGCGATGTCGAGGATCCGCAACGTATTGTCCTTGCCGCTGGATACCACCAAGGTATCTCCGCCCGGCACCGCCTCCACGCCGTGGCCGCCCTGGATCGCGCCGATCGAGCGGACCAAGCCGGGCTGCGCCGGATCGATCACCAGCACATCCTTGCCGTGCGCAATCAGCAAGAGGTGATGCGCCGCGTCCCAGCTGGTGAAGTCCCAGCGATCGTCCGGCGCGGGAATGCTTGCAGACTTTGCGTATGGCGGCGGTGGCGGTGCGGCGAGCGTTTGCGTGGTTACCAGCAAGGCGGCGAGCGCGGCGGCGCTGAGAAGTCTACTCATGCCGCAAGGTTGTAAGGCCCGGTTGGGCGATAGCAATCCGTTAAACCGGATTGAGGGCATACCGTTCCGCACCCCCGCTTGCCCAGCGCCGCGCCCCCCTGTAAGGGCGCGGCAAATCTTCCCCTTGTTCTATCCCCAGAGGTACCAGATGGCCGCCCAGTACGCCTACGTCATGAAAGGCATGACCAAGACTTTCCCCGGCGCGCCCAAGCCGGTGCTGAGCGATATCAGCCTGCAATTCTACCAGGGTGCCAAGATCGGCATCGTCGGCCCTAATGGCGTCGGCAAATCGACCTTGATGAAGATCATGGCCGGGATCGACACTGATTACACCGGTGAAGCCTGGCCGGGCGAGTACATCACCGTCGGCTACCTCGCGCAGGAGCCCGAGCTGGATAAAACGAAAACAGTGCTTGAGAATGTGAAGGACGGCGCGCGCGCAACCGCCGATCTGGTCGAGCGGTTCAACGCGATTTCGATGGAGATGGCTGAACCCGACGCCGACTTCGAAAAGCTCGGCGACGAAATGAGCGAACTACAGGGCAAGATCGACGCGGTCGATGGCTGGACGCTCGACAACCAGCTCGAAATCGCGATGGAAGCGCTGCGTTGCCCGCCCGGCGACTGGGCGGTGGACAACCTTTCGGGCGGTGAAAAGCGCCGCATAGCGCTGACCCGGCTGCTGATCCAGAAGCCTGACATCTTGCTGCTCGATGAACCCACCAACCACCTCGACGCCGAATCGGTCGAATGGCTCGAAAACCACCTGAAGGAATATGCCGGCGCGGTGCTGATGATCACCCACGATCGCTACTTCCTCGACAATGTGGTCGGCTGGATCCTCGAACTCGATCGCGGAAAATACTTCCCCTACGAAGGCAACTATTCGACCTACCTCGAAAAGAAGGCCAAGCGGCTTGAACAGGAGGAGCGCGAGGAGAGCGGCAAATCGAAAGCGCTCAACCGCGAACTCGAATGGATCCGCCAGACCCCGGCCGCCCGCCAGACCAAGAGCAAGGCGCGTATCCGCAAGTTCGAGGAGCTGCAGAACGCCCAGGACGGGCGCATTGCTGGCAAGGCCCAGATCGTCATCCAGGTGCCCGAACGGCTCGGCAGCAAGGTGATCGAAGCCGAAGGGCTGACCAAGGCTTACGGCGACAAGCTGTTGTTTGAGAACCTCTCATTCATGCTCCCGCCGGGCGGAATC
This sequence comes from Sphingomonadaceae bacterium, assembly GCA_025359685.1. Taxonomy (GTDB): domain Bacteria; phylum Pseudomonadota; class Alphaproteobacteria; order Sphingomonadales; family Sphingomonadaceae; genus Novosphingobium. Next base: position 16,684 of record JANYEY010000104.1, read on the forward strand.
GTCGGGATCATCGGGCCCAACGGCGCGGGTAAATCGACGCTGTTCCGGATCATCACCGGGCAGGAGACGCCCGACGAAGGCAAGCTTGAAATCGGCTCAACCGTGCATCTGGGCTTCGTCGACCAGAGCCGCGACGACCTCGATCCCAAGCATAACGTGTGGGAGGAAATCAGTGGCGGCCACGATTTCATGACCGTCAACAAGCAGGAAACCTCAACCCGCGCCTACGTCGGCGCGTTCAACTTCAAGGGCGCGGACCAGCAGAAGAACGTCGGCAAGCTCTCGGGCGGTGAACGCAACCGCGTCCACATGGCCAAGATGCTCAAGCAAGGCGGCAACGTGCTGCTGCTCGATGAACCGACCAACGATCTCGACGTCGAAACGCTGGGCGCGCTGGAAGAAGCAATCGAAAACTTCGCCGGCTGCGCAGTGGTGATCAGCCACGACCGCTTCTTCCTCGATCGCCTCGCCACGCACATCCTCGCCTTCGAAGGCAATAGTCACGTCGAATGGTTCGAAGGCAACTTCGCGGCGTATGAAGAGGATAAGCGGCGCAGACTGGGCGATGCGGCGGACCGGCCGACGAGGCTGGCGTACAAGAAGCTGACGCGTTAAGTTTCAACGCCGCCAACCTGAACGCAAAGCTTACCAAACCATTCACCCTGCCGACAGCGCGACTCGCCTATCTCAACTCCATGGTCGCCGGCGATGGTCTGGCGCGTTGGATGGAGTAACGGCAATGGCCGTAAGCAAGAACAAGCAGGCACGCCGTCTGGCCGGTCTCGCACTGGCAATTTCGGCGGTGGCAATCCCGGGCGCTGCCTTGGCCGATCCCGAGAACGGCGATCGCGGCGGCTGGCATCAGCGCAGCAATGAAGGCGGCCGCGAGGCGCGCCAGCAGGACCGCGGCAATGGCGGTGGGCGCGACCAGCAGGTCCAGCAGGCCCAGCCGCAACAGGTTCGTCAGGCCCCGGCCCCGCAGGCTGCTCCGCAGGCGCAAGCCAACTGGCAGGGGCGTGCCGACCGCGGCGACCGCGGCTCACGCGGCAACTGGAATGGCGGCAATGCCGCGCCGCAAGCCGTGCCCGCCCCGCAGCCGGCCCAGCAGAGCTGGAACGGTGGTAACCGCCAAGACCGCAACTGGAACAGTGGCAACGCCGCACCGCAGCCGGCCCAGCAGGGCTGGAACGGCGGCAATCGCCAGCAGCCCGAACCGGCCCGCACCTCAAACGGTGACCGCAGCCGCGAACAGCAGCCGCGCAACTGGACCGATGCTGGCCGCCAGGACCGTGACGGCGATCGCCGCCAGCGTGATGGCAACTGGAACCGTGCCCGCAACGTTGGTGGTTACGTCCAGGGCGGCACTTACTATGGCACCAGCCAGGGCGCCAATCGCGACAACCGTGACTGGAACCGGCGTGACCGCGACCATGACGGTGACCGCGATGGCCAGCGGTGGAACCGGCAGTGGCGCGACAATTCGCACTACAACTGGTTCAGCTACCGCAGCAGCCACCCGTCGAACTACCGGCTGGGCAACTACTATGCGCCGTACCGGAATTACAACTATCGGCGGCTGAGCATCGGGTTTTACCTCGACTCGCTGTTCTTCAGCCAGAACTACTGGATCGAGGACACGCAGAACTACCGCCTGCCCGACGTCTATGGCCCCTATCGCTGGGTCCGCTATTACGACGACGCGGTGCTGGTGGATATCTACACCGGCGAAGTGGTCGACGTGATCAACAACTTCTTCTGGTAAGCCCCAGAACGATCGATCAGAACCGGGCCGTCGCAGCGATGCGGCGGCCCTTCCCTATTTGACGCCTATTTGAGGAACGGCACCATCCGCCGCAATGTAGCGTCGCGGTCGAGAAACTGGTGTTTGAGCGCGCCGAGAGCGTGGAGCACGAACAGCGCGACAATCAGGTTGCCGAGGATTGAGTGCATATCTTTGAAGGTGCCGACGGTGCCCTTATCGAAACTGACCGGCAACGCCGGCATGTTGAACAGGCCGAAAATACTGACCGGCTTGCCTTGGCTGGCCCCGGAAACGAAAGCCCATCCGGTCAGCGGCAGCGCCAGCATCAAGATATAGAACAGCCACTGCGTAACCCGGGCGAGCGCCGCCTCCCACGCCTTGAGCGTTTCAACCATTGGCGGCGGCTTGTGTAGCAGGCGCCAGGCAATCCGCGCCAGAGTGAGCACCAGGATGGTGATGCCAAACGCCTTGTGCAGCGCCATGATCGCGGCTCGATCCGGCTTGGGCATGTCTTCAGACAGCCAGGCGCCCAAGACGTTGCCGATGATCAGCAGCGCAATCAGCCAGTGAAGAATGATGGCCCCGCGCGAATAGCGCGCGGCAGAAGCGTCAATTAGCGGGTCGATGGTTTGCATGGCACAAGGCTGGCGCAAAGTGGCATTGCGGGCAAGCGCGAACTTGGCCGATCATGACAAGCTTCTCACTTGCCCTCGACGGCCAATCTTTTAGAGCCGGTGGCATGAGCAACTATGTCACCGCCCCCAACCCCGACAAGGTTTCATTGCTTCGAACCGGCGCACACGTCCGCCGCCGGCTCGACGCCAACCCGCTGGCGCAGCGGGTCGAAACCGACGCCGCCGAAATCTGGACCGTGCCCGATTTCATGGGCGCCGATGAATGCGCCGATCTGGTCGCGATGATCGACCGCACGTGCCAGCCGTCCGTGGTGTTCGATCACGGTTATGCCGAGGTTTGGCGGACCAGCCATTCGGGCAACGTTGACCGCGACAATCCCTTTGTCCACATGCTCGAAAGCCGGATCGACGCGCTGCTCGGCATTCCGCACGCTTACGGCGAAACCATGCAGGGCCAGCGCTATCAGGTCGGCCAGGAATTCAAATACCACCTCGACCTGTTCTGGACCAAGGCGGACTACTGGAAGAAGGAATCGAAGCAAGGCGGGCAGCGTTCGATCACCGCGATGTGCTTCCTCAACGACGTCGATGCGGGCGGCGATACCGCCTTCACCGAGCTTGGCATCTCGGTCCCGCCCGAACGCGGCAAGTTGTTGGTCTGGAATAATCATACGCCGACCGGTCAGCCCAACGAAAAGACCATGCACGCTGGTACGCCGGTGATCGAAGGGACCAAATACATCATCACCAAATGGTATCGTACGCGCAAGTGGGGCTGATCGTTGGGCCAATGCTGACCCGCCGGCGCTTTGCTGCGGGCGCGCTCGCTACTGCCGGAATGGCAGCTTTTCCATCACGCGGCGCGGGGGTGCAAACCCCCGAGGACGCACGGCTGATGCAGCTGTTCCGCACCGTGGCCAAGGCGGAGGACGCGCTCGATCCGCTCGGCATGATCTACCGCGGCGGCACACCCAATGTGGCCGCGTTCCGCCTACTCTATACCCCGGCGCAGGACCGGGCGCAGCGCGTGGTGAACCGCCAGTCGCTCGCCGCACTGGCCAGGATCGACCGGCGCAAGCTCAGCGCCGAACGGCAGATTTCCTACGATGTGTTCTTGGCCGACAAGAAGGAGGATGCCGGCTGGCAGAGACCCGAGGTCGAGGCACTGACCGCAGTGCGGCCGTTCAACCATTTCGGCGGGATGCACATCGAATTCCCCTCGCTGGTCGCCAAGGAAGGCGCGCTGCCCTACACCAGCGAGGCTGAATATGCGCGCAACCTCGAGCTGATTGTGGCCTTCCCGCAAGTGCTCGACAATGCAATCGCGCGGTTCCGGCAAGGGCTAGACACGGGCGTGGTCGAATCCAGGCTGACCGTGACCAACATGATTGCGCAGCTCGATGCGCTGCTGGCGCAGCCGGTTGACCAGTCACCATTCACTTCGGCGGTGCGTGATTTTGCAGTCGGCGTGCCGGAAGCCAGGCGCGCGGTGATTGCCGCAAGCTACACCAGCGCAGTCACGGGCCAGGTTTACCCGTCCTATCGCCGCTTGCGCGATTTCCTCGCCAAGGACTACCTACCCGCCGCGCGCGAACAGGTCGGAATTTCGGCCATGAAGGGCGGCGCGGGGCTCTACAAGCTGCAGATCGCGCAGCACACCACGCTGCGGCTTGAACCCGATGCGGTGCACCAGCTGGGTCTTGGCGAGGTGGCGCGAATCCAGCGCGACATGGCCAGTGTCGCCCGCGAGTTGGGCTATACCGGCGAACTGCGCGGGTTCTTCGATTATCTGCGCACCGATCCGCGGTTCCATCCCAAGACCCGCGAAGAGCTCGCTCAGGGCTTCGCCAAGGTTGCCCGCGCGGTTGAGCAGCAAGGGCCGAAATATTTCAACCGCATGCCGCGCAGCAAGCTGGTGATCCAGCCCTACCCGGCGTTCCGTGAGAAGTACGAGGCCGGAGGAAGCTACAATCAGGGCTCGCCCGACGGCACCCGGCCCGGGGTGTTCTTCTACAACACCTATGACCTGCCCAGCCGCTTCCTGACCGGGATCACCACGCTGTTCCTGCATGAAGGCGCGCCGGGGCATCACTTCCAGATCAGTCTCGCCCAGGAAGACACCTCGCTGCCCGATTTCCAGCGGTTCGGCGGCAACAATGCCTATGTCGAAGGCTGGGCGCTCTATGCCGAAACGCTGGGCTACGACATGGGGTTTTATCATGATCCGATGCAGCACTGGGGCACGCTTGACGACGAAATGCTGCGCGCGATGCGGTTGGTGGTGGACACTGGATTGCACTCGAAGAACTGGGGCCGCGATCAGGCGATCGACTACATGCTCGCCAATTCGGGGATGGGCCGCAGCGATGCGACCGCCGAGGTTGAACGCTACATTGCGTGGCCGGGGCAAGCTTTGGGCTACAAGATCGGTGCGCTGACCATCCAGCGGCTGCGCAAGAAGGCCGAAGGCGAGCTTGGCGCGCGGTTCGACATCCGCGGGTTCCATGACCAGGTGCTGGGATCAGGCGCGCTGCCGATGCCGATCCTCGAGGCGAAACTCGGCCGGTGGATCGCCGCTCAGCAGGCGTGACCGGGCCCGACCGGCACTTCGCCTGCACCCAGTGCGGCGCGTGCTGCAACCGCGCGCCCGAGCTTGAACTGGGCGAGGCGGCGGATTTTGCCGAGACCTTCGTGCTGCGGCTGATGCTGCGGATCTACAGCTTGCCGCGCGCGCTGGGCGATTTCACCTCCGACTTGCCGCGAGAAGAAGCCAGCGCCGAATTTTACGAGAGCAAGCGCCTGCTCGGCCAGTTTGCCGCTACATCATGGCCGGTCAAGGTGCAGCGCGGCACCAAGGCCGTCGAATATATCCAGTACCTAAGCCTGTCAGTCTTGCCGCTCGACCTAGGGACCGGGTCGTGCCCCGCACTGTCATTGACGAACTGCAGCATCTACGAAGCGCGACCGCTGTCGTGCCGTTCGGTCCCGCTGCACTATTCGCGGCCTGAGGCTGCGGCCACGCGCGATCTCGACCGGTTCACCGCTACGCCGACATTCGCCTGCAATACCGGGCTGGACGCGCCGCTGGTGATCAGTTCGCAGCGCGTAGTCGAGCCTGCAATGCTCGCCGCTCGCGCCGCTGCGGCGACGCAAGCTCAGGCCGATCAGGGCTGGAAAGCGGGGATCGTCAAGGCGATGAAAGCCGGCCAGCATGGTCTGCCAAAGCCGCGCGAGGTCGAAGCACAGGCTGCGCAGGGCGCGCTGACTGCTTCGATGCTCGGCGCCTGGCACATTGCTGAGGCAGCGGGGCTGATCGAGCCGGGATCGGTGCAGTCTTTCCTGTCAGCCCAGGCCTGCCTGATCGAGCGCGAGCTGGAGCGGCCCACACTCGGCCGCGACGCAGCGCAGACCTTGCGCGAGATGCACCGCAAATATCAGGCTGCACTGGCGATCTGAGCCACTGCGTGGTACTATTGGTCCGGTCGCTTGTCTCCATTGCTTGGGGAGTTATCTGCCATGAAGCTGCGCAATAGCCTGCTCGCCCTGTCGTTGATCACCTTCGTTGCCCCCGCCCCGGCCCAGCCCAGACCGGTCTGCCCGCCTGCTTCCAGTGATCAGTTGACGATGCGCTGGTACGAAACCGAGGGTGAGTGGTGGGGCAATTGGGAACCGGTCGCGCCGCCCACCACCGGTGCCGACGGATCGCGCATAGCGACTTATCGCGCGGTGCTGCACAAGAACAACGAACAGGTCCAATCCAACCTCACTATCACGGTGACCGGCACTCACGTCGATATCCAGCGGACCGACACGCCCAATATGCGCAACACCTGCCATTATCGCGGCACAATCCTCGCCACCGGCCGCGCCCAAGGAATGTACACTTGCAGCTTCCATCCCAAGCTGCTGACCTGGCACGCGAAAATCGGCGACGCTCCCTCACCCTATTGCGCCGATAACGATCCGCGGCTCGGCGTGGTCTGGCATGAACGTGAGGGCGACTGGACCGGCGAATGGTCGCCGACCGGTATCGCGGGCCAATTTTCCGGCCACTTCCGCAAAGGCCGCGAGATCAATGATGCGCCGTTAGCCATTACGATTGGCGAAAACGGGATCAACCATGCGCGCAACTGGGTTACGGTGCGCCGCAGCGATGCGCGCGGGACCTGTACTTACGAAGGTTTCCTCGATGCGGGCGGCTGGAACGTCAACGGCCGCTATGAGTGCAGCTGGGGCGGCGGCAATCTGCCGTGGAGCGCAACCCTAGGCGCAGGGCATCCCTAGCTGGAGGCAAGCGCCTCGGCGATGAGAGCCCGCGTGTTGGCGATCCCGTAAAGCGCGATGAAGCTGCCCATGCGCGGTCCCTGCGGACTGCCCAGCAGGGTTTCGTACAGCGCCTTGAACCAGTCACGCAGGGTCTCGAAGCCGTAGTGCGGATCCTTGCCGATTTCGTAGACCATGGTCTGCAATTCCTCAGGCGTGGCATCGTCCGAAGTCGCGGCAAGCTCCTCATCAAGCGCGGCAAGCGCCAGCGCCTCGTTTGCCTCGGGCTTGCGGCGGTGCAGGCTCGGCGCAACGAAATCGCGGTTGAAAGCCAGTGCAGTGGTCACAAGTGCATCGACCGCCGGATGTGCTGCCGGGTCGGCGTTTTCGACATAGTTGCCGAGATAAGACCACACCTGCTCACGCGTCGCCTGCGCGCCCAAAACCCCGACCAGATTGAGCAGCAGCCCGTAAGTGACCGGCAGCTTGTCCCCGTCGCCTTGCGTGTTGCCGTTGGCGCGCAGCAGGTGCCACACCGGATTACCGAGCTGCTGCTCCAGCGGCTGGCTCGGCAGCTTTTCGCGGAACTGCCAGTATTCGTCGACCGTCTTGGGGATGATCCCGGCATGGAGCTGCTTGGCGCTCTTGGGTTCGCGGTAGAGGAACAGCCCGAGGCTCTCTTCGCTGCCGTAGCCGAGCCACTGATCGATGGTCAGGCCATTGCCCTTGGACTTGGAGATCTTCTCGCCGTTCTCATCGAGGAACAGCTCGTAGATCATTCCTTCGGGCGGCCGGCCGCCCAGCGCGCGGGCGATCTTGCCGCTTTCGCGCACCGAGTCAGTCAGATCCTTGCCGCACATCTCGTAATCGATGCCCAATGCGACCCAGCGCATCGCCCAGTCGACCTTCCACTGCAGCTTGGCTTGTCCGCCAAAGACTGATTGTTCGATCACCTCGCCGTCATCTTCGAAGCGAACGATCCCGGCCTCTGCATCGACCACAGTGACCGGCACTTGCAGCACCCTGCCAGACTTCGCCGACACCGGCAGCACCGGCGAATAGGTTGCGGCTCGCTCAGCGCGGAGCGTCGGCAGCATGATGTCCATGATCGCCTGCCAGCCCCGCAGCACGCCCTTCAGCGCTTCATCGAACTGGCCCGAGTTGTACATGTCGCTCGACGAAACAAATTCGTAGTCGAACCCGAACTGATCGAGAAACTGGCGCAGCATCGCGTTGTTGTGATGCGCAAAGCTCTCGTGCCCACACCCTTCACTTGGCGCGAATGGATCTGGAATGCGGGTCAGCGGCCGTCCCAGGTTGGCTTCGAGCACGGCCTTGTTCTCGATATTGTCGGGCACCTTGCGCAGCCCGTCCATATCATCGGAAAACGCGATCAGCCGGGTCGGCGCGCCGCCCGTCAGCGTCTCGTAAGCGCGGCGCACCAGCGTGGTACGCAGCACTTCCTGGAAGGTGCCGATGTGCGGCAAACCGCTCGGCCCGTAACCGGTCTCGAACACCACCGCCGCCCCGCCCGGTTTGCCTTGCGGGAAGCGCTTGATAAGCTTGCGGGCTTCCTCGAACGGCCAGGCTTTGGAAACCTGTGCGGCGGCAATGAGTTCGGCGTCAGTCATGATGCGCGGGCAATTGCGAGATTCCTTGGCCTGCGCAAGCACAAACGACCGATGCGTCGCAGTTGCCAATCCTTGCTCCGCGCGGGTAAGGGCCGCGCATGTCGAATGAACAGTTTACCCCGCAGGCCGCCTTTACCCTCGCCGAGCTTGAAGCCCGCTTCCCGCCGCGCGACCTGCCCGCAGACGCGCGCGTTACCCGGTTTGGCCCAAGCCCGACCGGATCGATGCACATCGGCGGGCTCTATACCTCGCTGGTTTCACGCCGCGCCGCGCACCAGAGCGGCGGAGTGTTCTACCTGCGGATCGAAGATACCGACAAGAAGCGCGAGGTCGAAGGCACGGTCGAACTGATCCTCGATTCGCTCGCGACTTATGGCCTGTCACCCGACGAAGGCGAGATCGCAGATGGCAAGGACGTCGGCGCTTACGGCCCCTACCGGCAGAGCGAGCGCGTGCCGATCTATCAAAGCTGCGTGCGCTGGCTGCTTGAACACGGCCACGCTTATCCCTGCTTCGCCAGCGCCGAGGAACTGCAGGTGCTGCGGGACGAACAGGCCAAGCACAAGGTGCCACCGGGTTATTGGGGCAGCTGGGCAATCTGGCGCGACAAGACCCAGGCCGATGTCGATGCGGCGCTGGCAGCAGGCAAGCCGTTCGTCATCCGCCTGCGCTCAGCTGGTGGGCGCGATGAGCGGGTCACCCTGCCCGATACGATCCGCGAGAGCATTGAGTTCCCGGCCAACCAGACCGACGTCGTTTTGCTCAAGGCGGACGGCGTGCCGACCTATCACCTCGCGCACGTGGTCGACGATCACTTCATGCGCACCACCGACGTGATCCGCGGCAATGAATGGTTGGCGAGCTATCCGATGCATGCCGAGATGTTCAAACTGTTCGGCTGGGAGCCGCCGCGGTTCGCGCATATCTCGCCGATCGAGAAAAACGACGGCTCGTCACGCCGCAAGCTGTCGAAGCGCAGCGATCCTGAGGCATCGGTTTGTTGGTACATGGAAGCCGGTTATCCGCGCGATGCGGTGACCGAATACCTCCTGAACCTGATCGACGGTCGCTTCGAAGACTGGCGCTTAGCCAATCCCGGGGTCAGCAACGAACAGTTCCAGATCGAGATCGAGCGGATGAACCGGGCCGGGGCGTTGTTCGATCTCGCCAAGCTCGACAGCGTTTCACGCGACGTGGTCGGGGCAATGACTGCCAAGGAAATCTTCGACGCAGCGCTGATCTGGGGGAGCGACCACGCCGCCGACTTTGCCACGCGGTTCGGTGCCGATCCGGCCTATTCGCAGGCAATCCTCGATATCGAACGCCACGGCGAGCGCCCGCGCAAGGACATCGTGCGGTGGGAACAACTGCCGGCCGACATCGGCTATTTCTTTGACGATACCTACGCCGCCCTGCTGCCCGAAGCGCAGGCCGCCTTCGCCGCACTGCAGCCCGCCCCGCCCGAGGGCATGCTTGCCGCAATTGCCGCCGCTTACGATCCTGCGCTCAACCGCGACGCTTGGCTTGAATGGCTGCGCGAACTCGGTCTGGGCTATGGCTACGCGCCGAATGTCAAAGCGTTCAAGGTGGCACCGGACGAGTTTCGCGGCCACTTCGGCGATCTTGCCGGGGCGCTGCGCGTGGTCTTGGCTGCGCGCCGCAACACGCCGGACCTTTGTGAGGTGATGCAGGTGCTGGGCAAAGACCGGGTGGTCGCCCGGCTCAACGCCGCGGCGGCGTGGTAAGCTAATCCCGCAAAATCAGTTTTGCACCTTGCTTGTGCTGCTCGATCTCTGCTTCGGTCAGGCCGCAGATTTCGTGCGGAAAGACTAGCCAGTCCTCAGTCTCGTGCACGTAGAAGTCGGGCTTGAGCTTGGTCACGTTGCGGCCCGGCTTGTAGTAGACCGTCGCGATGCCCACCGTTTCAGGCATGTTGTAACGGCACCGGCCTGCCAGTTCCTGCAGGAACGCCTGGACCGAGCGGCCCGAATCGAACACATCGTCGATCACCAGCAGCCGGTCGTCCGGCCCCAGCGTGTCGACGAGATAGCCCAAAGCATAGACCCGCACCTGCTTTTCCTGCTGGTCGATGCCAGTGTAGCTTGAGGTCCGCACCGCGATGTGATCGCATTCGATCCCGTGATACGACAGCAGCTCCTGCACCGCGATCCCGACCGGCGCCCCGCCGCGCCAGATGCCGACCAGGTGCGTTGGGCGAAAATCGGCATCGATGACCAGATTGGCGAGCCGGAAAGAATCCTTCAGCAGCCGGTCGGCGGTGAGATAGACCTTCTCAGCCACGGGCGGCCTGATCGATCTCGGCCAGATGGCGCGCTTGCTCAGTGATCGGCAGGAACGAGCCGGTGAAGCTGTTCCGAGCGAGTTCGACTATCTGCGCTTCGCTGAGATCGAGCGCATCGGCGACGGTGCGGAAGTTTTCATTCACATAGCCGCCGAAATAGGCTGGATCGTCCGAATTGATGGTCACCTTGAGGCCCGCATCCAGCATCTGCCGCACGGGGCTTTGCGCCATTTCGGGGATCACGCAGAGCCGCAGGTTGGACAGCGGACAGGCCGTCAGCGTAATCGCCTCGGCCGCGATCCGCTGAGTCAGAGCCGTATCCTCCAGCGCGCGGTTGCCGTGGTCGATCCGCTCCACCTTGAGCAGGTCGAGCGCCTCGTTAACATATTCGGGCGGGCCTTCCTCGCCAGCATGCGCAGTGACGTGCAGGCCGAGCGCGCGGGCCCGGGCAAACACGCGTTCGAACTTGCTCGGCGGGTGTCCGAGCTCAGACGAATCGAGCCCAACGCCGTGAATGCGCGGCAAATGAGGTTCCGCTGCTGCCAGCGTCGCAAAGGCATCGTCTTCGGACAGATGCCGCAGGAAGCACATGATCAGCCTGTAACTGATCCCCAGTTCGGCCTCGCCCTGCTTGAGCGCCCGCTCGATCCCGTCCAGCACCGTGGCAAAGGCAACCCCGCGCTCGGTATGGCCCTGCGGATCGAAGAAGATCTCGACGTGGCACACATTGTCTGCCCGCGCTCGCAACAGGTACGCCCAGGTCAGGTCAAAAAAGTCCTGCTCGGTCAACAGCACCGACATGCCTTGGTAATAGATATCCAGGAAGTCCTGCAGGTTCGAGAAGCTGTAAGCGGCGCGCACCTCGGCTGCGCTGGCAAACGGGATCGCCACCCCGTTGCGGGCGGCAAGATCGAACAGCATCTCGGGCTCGAGCGACCCTTCGATATGCAGGTGAAGCTCTGCCTTGGGCAGGCGCTCGATCAAAGCCGCGCGCGGATCGGGATTCGTCATGGACCATTGCTGGCTCAGCGCGCGGTGGCGGTCAACCGCGATGCGGGAACCAATTAGCGTGCCCGTGGATTTAGGCTGTAGCACTTTTCCAAAGCGGGGCGCCAATGTCACTCCACACTCTTATCCAATCAGCAGTGGCCGGGCCGCTTGTCCGGCCGGCAATGGACCCAACCACCCGGCGGCGCATTTACGGCCCGCTGCGCCCGCTGCACTGGCAGCCTTCGTTGTTGGAACGGTTGCTGCGGCGCTAATTGGCTGGAAGATTGCGCAAGCGAACTTCGAAGCGCGTTCCGCTATCACTGCTTGAGACGAACAAGTCGCCATGCGCCATCTTGGCCAGCGCGTTGAGCAGCCGCATGCCTTGCCGCCCCGCCGGGCTTTCGGCCGGTATCCCAACCCCATCATCGGTGACACTGAGCATGGCTTCGCTGCCATCGCGGTCGAGGCAGATTTCGACCGTGCCTTGATCGCGGCCGACGAATGCATGTTTCAAAGCGTTCGTCACCAGTTCGTTTATAAGCAAGGCGAGTGCGGAAGCACGGTCGCGATCGACCAGGCACGAGACCGCGTTACTGGCCAGTTTGATCGGGCTGCCCTCGATCAGCGAACCATCCAGCGATTTGCGCAGACTTTCGATCAATTGGCCCAGATCGACGGTGGTGATCTCGCCCGGCCGATAACGCAGGTGATCGTAAGTGTGGCCCATGCTGGCAATCCGCGATGAGGTCTTGTCCAGAGCTTCGCCGACGGCTGGGTTTTCGGCATCGCGGGCCTGCATGGCGATCAGGCTGGAGAGGATGGTGAGGTTGTTCTTCAGCCGGTGATCGAATTCGGCCAGCAGCATATCGCGTTCCGCCAAGCGCTCTTCGCGTTCGGCCAAAAGGGACGAGGCAGCAGCGCGTGCCCATTCAGCCAACATGACGACTATCAGTCCGACTACCAGATTGATCACCGTCCGCGGCAAATCGAGCGGATCGGCAAAGCGGTAGTCCGGACCGTGATTGATCCCGATCCACCACAAATAACCAAACGCCAGAACCCAGGCGATCAATCCGCCGCGCAGGCGCCCCATCAGCGTGGCAATCAGCAATCCTGGATAGGCCAGCGCATAAGGCGCGGTGTTGGGCAGCCAGATATCGATGATCGCCCGCAGCAGGGCAACTAGGCTGACCGCCACGACCGCTGCGAGAATCTCGCCGGCAACACGGCGCCAGCCGGATCGGCCCGCGACAAAGTCGAGCCGACGAAACCGCGTCTCGCGCGGAGAGGCTAATCCGGAATTGCGCACGACCAAGACACTCCCGCGCAGAAACTAGACCAGACGCGGTGAGTTGCAAGCGTCGATACTTGCCCCGCGTTCCATTTTCGTTCTATCGCTTCGTGATGAGCGAAGCTCTCCCCCTTCCGGCCTTGCACGCCAGTCATGGCGGCTGCTGGCTGCGCAGTGGCGCAGGCCTGAGCCGGGGCGTGAGCAAAGGCGATGCGATCATCGCCGCCGCCGATACGCCGTTGCTGATGCTCAATGCCCCGCTGGTCGCAACCCGGCTGGGCTATCCAGACCTTTCGGGGCTCGACCTGCTGGAACTGTTTGCCTTCGTCCACCCCGCACAGTTCATGGTGCCAACCCCCAAAGGCCTGGCGCATGCGCTCGATCTGACTGAGCCTGCCGACGATGCCGAAGTCCCGCTGCTGCTTCAGCAGGCCGCCGAAGCCCTGCTTGCGTTTTGTGCGGGGCCGGCTTGGCCGCAGCGAGAAGGGGCCTGGACTTCATTGCAGGCATTGACCCGGTTGCGCTGGTCATGGGCACCGCTGCTGACCGCCCGCATCGCGGTCCCAGCCACGGCCGAGCGCTGGCTGTTCTCGCGGCTGCCCGAATGGGAAGAGACGGCAGAGCGGCCCCAGCCAGCTCAGGTTACGCTCGATCCCGCTGCGGTGGCGGCGCGGCTGGCCGAGCTGACCGGCACAGACGCAGAGGCCCGGCCGGCGCAGGCGCACTATGCGGCCGAAGCGGCACACGCCTTTGCCCCGCGCACCCAGCGCGACCAGCCGAACATGCTGCTGGCCCAGGCGGGGACCGGCATCGGCAAGACCCTCGGCTATCTCGCACCGGTCTCGCTGTGGAGCCAGGCGGCGCAGGGCACCGTCTGGGTCTCAACCTATACCAAGGCCCTGCAGCGCCAGCTCCGCGCCGAAAGCCGCCGCGCCTGGCCGCCGCACCGCGCCGATGGCAGCGCGCCGGTGGTGGTGCGCAAGGGGCGCGAGAATTACCTGTGCCTGCTCAACCTTGAAGACGCATTGCAAGGCGGCTTCACCGGGCGCGCCGCCATTCTGGCGCAACTGGTCGCCCGGTGGGCGGCCTACAGTCAGGACGGCGACATGATCGGCGGCGACCTGCCGGGCTGGCTTCCCACCCTGTTCCGTCAGCGCGGGGTAACGGCGCTGACCGACCGGCGCGGCGAATGTGTCTATGCCGGGTGCCCGCATTACCGGAAGTGCTTCATTGAGCGCGCCAGCCGCGCCAGCGCGCAGGCCGATCTGGTGATCGCCAATCATGCCTTGGTGATGATCAACGCCGCGCGCGGTCGTGATACCGCCCAGCGCCCGACGAGAATCGTGTTCGATGAAGGACACCACGTGTTCGAGGCCGCCGATTCAACCTTTGCCGCTGCCCTGAGCGGGGCCGAGACGATTGAGCTCAGGCGCTGGGTGATCGGCCCCGAACGCGGCTCGAAAGGCCGACGCCGCGGTCTGGCTGCAAGGCTTGCCGATGTGGCGAGCTACGATGAAGCCGGGGGCAAGGCTATTGCCGCAGCGCGCGGTGCGGCCGAGTCCCTGCCCGGCGATGGCTGGCTGCAACGCCTGCAGGAGAATACCCCATCCGGCCCCCTGGAAGAGCTGCTCGCAGCCGTGCGCAGCGTAACTTACGCGCGCGATGAAAGCGGCGGTCAGGAAGGGGGATACGGGCTGGAAACCGAAGCGGCGCAGCTCGACGGCCCGATCGTCGAACTGGCGGGCGCGGCGCAGGCCGCGCTGGCCGAACTGCGCGCCCCCCTGATGCGGCTTGGAGTGCGGCTTGAGGCAATCCTGGCGGAACCGCCCGATTGGCTCGACGGCACCGGCCGGGCCCGGATCGAAGGCGCGCGGCACTCGCTCGGCTGGCGGATCGATTTGCTCGCAGCGTGGGAAGCCTTGCTCGCCCGGATCGGCGGACCAGCCGATCCCGAATTTGTCGATTGGCTCGCGGTGGACCGGTCCGAAGCGCGCGATTTCGATGTTGGCATCCACCGCCACTGGCTCGATCCGATGAAACCCTTCGCCCATGTGGTGCTGCAAGGCGCGCATGGCGTGATGCTGACATCGGCCACGCTCAAAGACGGCGATGACTGGGACGCGGCGATCGCACGCAGCGGCGCGCCCGAACTGGGGATCGCGCCGCGCCTCTCAAGCTTCGATAGCCCGTTCGACTATGCCAGCCAGTCCGAAGTTTTGATCGTCACTGACGTCGCCAAAGGCGACATGGCGGCGCTGGCCGGAGCCTATGCGCGGTTGATCGAGGCGGCAGGCGGCGGTGCGCTGGGCCTGTTCACCGCCATCCGCCGCCTGCGCGCTGTCCAGGGCCGGATTGCCGACCGGCTCGCCCGCGCCGGGCTGCCGCTTTACGCGCAGCACGTCGATCCAATCGATACCGGCACGCTGGTCGATATCTTCCGCGATGACCCGCGCGCCTCGCTGCTCGGTACCGACGCCTTGCGCGACGGAGTCGACGTGCCCGGCAATTCGCTGCGACTGGTGGTGATGGAACAGGTACCCTGGCCCAAGCCTTCGATCCTCCACCGCGCGCGGCGGCTGGCAGGCGGTGGTTCGGCCTTTGACGACAAGGTGATTCGCGCCCGGCTTGCTCAGGCGTTTGGTCGCTTGATCCGCACGCGCCAGGATCATGGCACTTTCGTAGTACTTTCAGCTGCCTTCCCCAGCCGGCTGCTAACCGCGTTTCCTGCCGGCACACGGATTTCGCGGGTGACGCTCGACGACGCTTTACAACGCGTCGCCGCCGGTGTTTCACAAGTGCCCGTCCAGCGCGAGACTCCTGCTTGAAAACCCCCCGATGAAGACCCTCGGCCTGTTCCGTCATGCCAAGTCCGACTGGCAGGATCCGCGCGCGCGCGACTTCGACCGTCCGCTCAACGAGCGCGGGCGCAAGGGCGCGGCGCTGATGGGCCGCCACGTGCTTAAGCACGGTCAGCACTGGGACCGGATGATCGCCTCCCCCGCGATCCGCTGCGCCGAAACGATTGAGATCGCTTGCCAGGCCGCCGGCCAGCCGGTTGCTGTGCAATGGGACCGGCGCATCTATCTGGCCAGCAGCGTCACCCTGATCGACCTGCTGCGCGAGACCACCGACGCGCTTGATGCAGTCTTGATGGTCGGGCACAATCCGGGGCTTGAGGACATGATCTTCGATCTCGTCCCCGACGATGGCACCAGCCCGCTGCGCGATCAGGTCGAGGTCAAATTTCCGACCGCCACCTTCGCGGTGCTCGAACTGGCGATCGACCATTGGAGCGAACTCAAGGACAACTGCGCGCGGCTGGTCCACCTGATGCGCCCGCGTGACCTTGATCCGGCATTGGGCCCGCAGCTGGCCTAGACCCAGTTCAGGCCATGTGGATCGCCTTGGTGACCAGGTAGCTGTCCATCCCTTCAAGGCCGCCTTCGCTGCCGAAGCCCGAATCCTTGACCCCGCCGAACGGCGCGTCGGCGGTGCTGATCGCGAAGGTGTTGATCCCGACCATGCCCGCTTCGATCGCATCGCCCAGCAGGTTGGCGTTGCGCAGACCTTCGGTGAAAGCGAACGCGGCGAGCCCGTAAGGCAGGCGGTTGGCCTTGGCCACGGCATCCTCAAGCGTCGAAAACGGCGCGGTTACCGCGACTGGTCCGAACGGCTCGTTCGACATGATGTCGGCGCTGTCGGGCACGTCGGCCAGCAACGTCGGCTCGAAGAAGAACCCGCTGTCGCCGCGCTTGCCGCCGGCCAGAACCCGCGCGCCCTTGGCCGCTGCGTCATCGACCAAGGCTTCGATCGCGCCCGGGCGGCGGGCATTGGCGAGCGGGCCCATGGCGGTTGCGGCATCGAGCCCGTGGCCCGTCTTCACCGCCCGCGCGCGTTCGGCAAAACCGGCGACAAACCGGTCGTAGATGGCTTCCTGCACATAAAACCGCGTCGGCGAGACGCAAACTTGCCCGGCATTGCGGAATTTCTGTGTAACCACCATGTCGAGCGTCTTGTCGAGATCGCAATCGGCGAAGACCAACACCGGCGCGTGCCCGCCCAGTTCCATGGTCACCCGCTTGAGCCCGTCCGCAGCCAGCCGCATCAGGTGCTTGCCGACCGGGACCGAGCCGGTGAAGCTGACTTTGCGGATGACCGATGAGGCAAGCAGGTGCCGGCTCACCTCGTCGGGCACGCCGTGGACCAGCTGCAGCACTCCGGCGGGAAGCCCGGCATCAGCCAAGCAGCGGACCAGCGCGCCGGTGCAGCCGGGGGTTTCCTCGGGTGGCTTGGCGATCACCGAACAGCCGGTCGCCAGCGCCGGCGCCAGCTTCTTGGCCATCAGATAAACCGGGAAATTCCACGGGCTGAACGCCGCGACCGGTCCGACCGGCTGGCGCGTCACCAGCGATCGCTGGCCGGTCGGGCGCACGAGTGTGCGGCCATAGATGCGCACTGCTTCTTCGCCGCACCAATCGAACAGCTGCGCGCTGCTCAGCACTTCGGCGCGGGCTTCGGGAAGCGGTTTGCCCTGTTCGAGCGTTAGCAGGCGCGCAATTGGTTCAACCCGCTCGCGAAGCAATGCTGCGGCTTTCTTGAGGACCGCACCGCGTTGATCGGCGGGGGTCGCACGCCAAAGCTGGAACCCCTTGTCAGCTGCCTCGAGCGCCTCATCAAGATCGGCTTTGCTGGCCATCGGCACCTCACCGATAGCCTCGCCGCTCGCCGGATCGACCACGGGAAACAAGTCGCGGCCCTCGCCGATTTTCCAGCTTCCGCCGATAAACAGCGAAAGGTCGGCGTCGTATGTATCGTGCATGGGAATCCCTCGGCTGGCTGAGGGAATTATCTAAGCGTCGTGGAGCGCGTTTACCAGCGTTGTGCGCAGCGCAATCAGCCGCGCGCGATAGGCAAAATTGGTGGCAACCGGCGCTGGCGTTACAGCGGCAGCCATGGGCGCCGGAACGGGCGCAGCCTTGGCTGCCCCGCCTTGCAGGGCCATCTTGGCCCCTTTCAACGTATATCCTTCGCGGTGCACCAGCCGGTCGATCGTCTCGACCATCCGAACGTCCTCAGCGCGGTAATAACGCCGACCGCCGCCGCGTTTCAGCGGGCTGAGCTGCGGAAACTGCTCTTCCCAATAACGCAGGACGTGCTGGCGGATACCGAGCGCTTTGGCCACTTCACCAATCGTACGCAGCGCCTCGGGATCCTTGCCGTCAGCAAACCCAGGGGGGCCGCCGGCAAAGCCAGGCGCGGCGTCGCTCATCCGCGGGCGATCCGTTCTTTGAGCATCTGGCTGGCGCGGAAGGTGAGGACGCGGCGCGGGGTAATCGGAACCTCAACCCCGGTTTTGGGATTGCGCCCGATCCGCTGGCCTTTGTCGCGCAGCAGGAAAGTGCCGAAGCCCGAAATCTTGACGTTTTCGCCCTGTTCAAGCGCTCCGGTCATATGATCGAGGATCGATTCCACCATACCCAGCGAATCCGACCGCGAGAGACCGAGCTTGCGATTGAGCGCTTCGGCCAAATCGGCCCGTGTCAGTGTTGTCATGGAACGCATCCAACCCTTCCAAAGATGCAGCTGTAGCGACCTTGGCGCAGACAATACCGATATCGTTTTCGATTGCAACGCAACTGAAACGTTCGCTGCGCACCTTGTTGCAGGTTATACCCGGATCAGGCTTGCGCCCCAGGTAAATCCGCCGCCCATGGCTTCCAGCACAACGAGATCGCCTGCCTTGATCCGGCCGTCACGCACCGCAGTATCAAGCGCCAGCGGAACCGAGGCCGCAGACGTGTTGGCATGCCGATCGACCGTAACGACGACCTTTTCAGGCGGGAGGCCAAGTTTGCGCGCGGTGGCGTCCAGGATGCGCTGGTTGGCCTGGTGCGGCACCACCCAGTCGATATCGGCGGAGGTAAGTCCCTGATCGGCAAGCACTTCGCGCAAGACTTCGGCCAGATTGACGACCGCGTGGCGAAACACCTCCGGTCCCTTCATCCTGACATGACCGACCGTGCCGGTGCTGGACGGGCCACCATCGACATAGAGCAGGCCGTTGTGCGCGCCATCGGCGTGCAGCCGCATTGCCAGCACGCCGGGGCCATCTTCGTCCACTTCGCGGGCTTCGAGCACGATGGCGCCGGCGCCGTCGCCGAACAGCACGCAAGTGGTGCGATCTTTCCAGTCGAGGATGCGGCTGAATGTTTCGGCACCGATGACCAGCGCGCGCTTCGACATCCCCGTGCGCAGCAGCGAATCGGCCACGCCCAGTGCATAAAGGAACCCAGAACAGACCGCGGCGACATCGAAGGCCACCCCGCCATTGCAGCCGAGATTGTGCTGGACCTGCGTCGCGGTCGCCGGAAAGGTCTGATCGGGGGTCGCGGTCGCTAACACGATGAGGCCGATGTCGGCGGGCACGAGACCGGCGGCGGCCAGCGCCTGACGCGCCGCCTCGGTCGCCAGGGTCGAGGTGGTCTCCCCCTCCCCGGCAATGTAGCGGCTGCGGATCCCGGTGCGTTCGACAATCCATTCGTCGCTGGTGTCGACAGTCTTTGCCAGTTCGGCGTTGGTCACCATGCGCTTCGGCAAGGCTGAACCCGTGCCGACGAGAACCGAGCGCAGGGTCATTCAGCAGCCTTCGGCGCCGTGCGGATGGCACCGTTGCCCAGCCGCGCGACGTCAGCCGCGATCCGTTCGGTGATGTTTTCTTCGAGCAGCCGCGCGGTCACCGCCACGGCATTGGCCACGCCCAGCGCGTTGGCCGAACCATGG
The DNA here is from genome assembly GCA_025359685.1 of Sphingomonadaceae bacterium. Taxonomy (GTDB): domain Bacteria; phylum Pseudomonadota; class Alphaproteobacteria; order Sphingomonadales; family Sphingomonadaceae; genus Novosphingobium. Next base: position 36,338 of record JANYEY010000104.1, read on the forward strand.
CTTTTGACGACCACGCCATTGAGACCCAGGAAAACTGCGCCGTTGTGATTGTTGGGATCGAGATGATGCTTGAGCAACTCAGTCGCGGGCCGCGAGATCAGGAAGCCGAATTTGGAGCGCAATGAAGAGGCGAAGCTGCGCCGCAGCAAGTCGGTGACGAAGCGCGCTGTCCCTTCGACCGCCTTCAAGGCGATATTCCCGGAAAATCCGTCCGACACCACCACGTCGATATCGCCGCGGTTGAGCTTGTCCGCCTCGGCAAAACCATCGAACGACATCGCCAGACTGGCCGAAGCCAGTTTGAGCTGCGCGGCAGCAGCCTGCAGGTGCTCGGTCCCTTTAGTCTCTTCGGTGCCGATGTTCAGCAGCCTGACGCGGGGGTTTGCCCGTCCCGTCGCAATCCGCGAGTAGGCTGCGCCCATAATCGCAAACTGCACCAGGTTGCGGGCATCGCATTCGGTGTTGGCACCCAGATCGAGCATGACCACGTCATTGTCGCCCAAGGTGGGGAGCAAGGCCGACAGCGCCGGCCGATCAATCCCCGGCATCGTGCGCAGCGCCAGCTTGGCCATCGCCATCAGCGCGCCGGTATTGCCCGCGCTGACCGCAGCGCCTGCATCGCCAACTTTAACCGCGTTAATCGCGAGACCCATCGAGGTGGTCTTGGCACGGCGCAGCGCCTGAGTCGGCTTTTCTTCGCCGCTCACCACATCGGGGGCGTGGAGGATTTCGGAGGCCGCGCGCAAGTTGGGATGCGCGTCGAGCGCGGCCTTGATGCGTTGTTCATCGCCCACCAGCAGGAACTGAAACCGATCGTGGCGACGCCGGGCCAGGGCTGCACCCTCGACCATAACGCGCACGCCTTCGTCTCCGCCCATCGCGTCAACGGCGATACGCGGTAGGCTCATGTGCTACTGTCCACTTGATCTTGGAGGCTTAGAGCCCGACCGCGATGACTTCGCGCCCGTTGTAGTGACCGCACGCCGGGCACAGGTTGTGCGGGCGCTTGAGTTCACCACAATTGGAGCATTCGTGGAATGCTTCAACCTTCAGCGCATCGTGGCTGCGGCGCATGCCCCGGCGTGAGGGCGACGTTTTTCTTTTGGGGACAGCCATTGCGGCACCTGTTCCTGCAATTAATCATTCGGTCTAAGTAAGCCGCGCAAGGACCCGGGGG
>JANYEY010000111.1 GCA_025359685.1 Sphingomonadaceae bacterium
TGCGCAGCGCCGGGGCCATCTTGTTGCACAGCGTACCCGCTACAATCATCACGTCCGACTGGCGCGGGCTCGCGCGCGGGGCGACCCCGAAGCGCTCCATGTCATAACGCGGCATGTTGACGTGGATCATCTCGACCGCGCAGCAGGCCAGGCCGAAGGTCATCCACCACAGCGAGCCGGTGCGGGCCCACTGGAACAGATCTTCGGTGCTGGTGACGAGGAAACCCTTGTCACTGACCTGCGAGTTGAGATCGTTGAAAAAGCTTACGTCGGGCGCGGTGACAGCTCCACCCAGCGGATTACCGGCAGTATCGACCAGAGTGCTCATTCCCAATCCAGTGCCCCCATCTTCCAGGCATAGACAAGGCCGAACACCAGTTCGGCGATGAACACCATCATTGTGATCCAGGCGGACCAGCCCAGCTTGAGGAACGTCACCGCCCACGGAAACAGGAACGCGGCTTCCAGGTCGAACACGATGAACAGGATCGCGACCAGGTAGAAGCGCACGTCGAACTGGCTGCGCGGTTCTTCAAACGCGGGGAAACCGCATTCGTACTCGCTCAGCTTGTCAGCATTGGGCTGGTGCGTGCCGGTCAGCCGCGAGACCCCCATTGGGAGGAACACGAACAGCGCCGAAAGGGCGAAGGCGATCCCCAGGAAGATCAGGATCGGCAGGTACTGCGAGAGGTCTACCAAGGGTCTGACTCGACTTGCTGAACAGATAGCCGCGCCCTAGTCCGCGCGGATTGCACGTGCAAGTGGGCTTGCCCGTAGTTGCCCGAAAAAACGGCGCTTCACAGCTATTTCTTCAGTTCGCGCGCCAGCGTTGCCTGGGTCTGCTTGCCATAGGGCGGTTTGAAGCCCGACAGCTTGGCGATATCCATCCCCGACTGGCGGTAAACCGCACGCATGTGGCTAAAGGTCTTGAAGCCATCCACGCCATGATAATTGCCCATTCCCGATGGCCCGACCCCGCCAAACGGCAGGTCTTCCATCGCATTGTGGAACAGCACGTCGTTGATCGTGACCCCGCCCGAGATCGTCCGGGTCAGCACCTTCTGCTCCTCGGCCTTGTCGTTGCCGAAGTAGTAGAGCCCGAGCGGGCGGCCATGCGCGTTCACATAGTCGATTGCGCCGTCGATGCTGTCGTACGTCATCACTGGCAGGATCGGGCCGAAGATTTCCTCCTGCATGACCTTCATATCGTCGGTGACATTGCGCAGGATGGTCAGCGGCATCTTGTTGCCGTTCGAGCCGCCAAAGTCCTCACCCGCCGGGTTGACCTCGATCGCTTCGGCGCCCTTTTCCTTGGCATCGGCGAGATAACCCTGCAGCCGCTCATAATTGCGGCCGTTGACCACCGAGGTGTAATCGTCGTTGGCGAGCAGCGTGGGATACATCGCCGCCACGCCCGACTTGACGCTTTCGATCACCGCGCTTTCTTGGTCTTTGGCAACCAGCAGGTAATCGGGTGCGAGGCAAATCTGCCCGGCGTTCATCATCTTGCCCAGCGCGATGCGCTCACCGACTTTCTTCTGGTCTGCACTGCGGCTGACAAACGTCGGGCTCTTGCCGCCGAGTTCGAGCGTGACCGGAACCAGGTTCTCCGCCGCGGCGCGCATGATGTGCTTGCCCACGCTGGTCGCACCGGTGAAAATCAAGTGATCGAAGGCGAGCTGCGAGAAAGCCGTGCCAACTTCAACCCCGCCGGTGAACACCGCCATTTCGTCCTCGGCGAAGTATTTAGGCACCACTTCGGCGACGCGTTCGGTGAACTCGCTCGGCTTGATCATCGCGCGGTTGCCGGCCGCGAGGATGCCCGCCATCGGCACCATCACCATCCCGACCGGGAAGTTCCACGGCGCGATCACCCCGACCACGCCTTTGGGCTGATAGACTACCTCGGCCTTGGCCCCGAGCACGCCGAGCGGGAACATCGCCTTGCGCTTTTCTGCCCGGCCCCAGGCTTCGAAATGCTTCTTCGCATGCTTGAGCGCACCGACCGACGGCATGATGTCGGTCATCAAGGTCTGTTCGGTGCTACGGTGCCCGAAATCGGCCGAAACTGCCTTGGCGAATGCATCCTTGTGATCGACCAGCAGCGCAATCGCGCGGTCGATCCGGTCGCGGCGGACCGCCATCGATTCAGGCAGGGCAGCAGTAAAGGCAGAGCGCTGGCGCTTCAGGACATCGGCCATGCGGGCCTCTTCGGTGGTGCTCATGCTCGCTCTCCCGGTTGCTATTTGCCACCCTTTTCGCTGCACCCGTCGTCGATGGCAAGACAAGCCTGCGTTTGGCCCCATATTTAGGTGGGCAAAGCTATGCGCGATTGCCTTCGCCGCAGTGCAACACTAATGCCGCGCTAACCCCTCCCTAATGCCCTGAAAGGCACCCTCGCCATGGCCCAGTTTTCCGCCAACGATCCGGTCGTCATCCTGTCCTACGCGCGCACCCCGATGGGCGCGATGCAGGGCGTGCTGTCCGACGTTTCGGCGACCGACCTTGGCGCAACCGCAATCAAGGCGGCGGTCGAGCGGGCTGGCGTTGCAGGAGCCGATGTCGAGCGGGTCTATATGGGCTGCGTGCTCCCCGCGGGCTTGGGGCAAGCCCCCGCCCGCCAGGCGACGATCAAAGCCGGCCTCCCCGCCTCGGTTCAGGCGACCACGGTCAACAAGGTCTGCGGATCGGGCATGCAAACCCTGATCATGGGCGCCGAAGCCCTGGCTGCTGGCAGCATCGACATGGTCGTGGCGGGCGGGATGGAGAGCATGACCAACGCGCCGTACCTGCTCAAAAAGCACCGCTCGGGCGCGCGAATCGGGCATGATACCGCCTATGATCACATGTTCCTCGACGGGCTTGAAGACGCCTACGAGCCCGGCCGCGCGATGGGCACTTTCGCGCAGGATACCGCCAACGAATACCAGCTGACCCGCGAAAATCAGGACGACTACGCGATCGAATCGCTGCGCCGGGCCAAGGCCGCGATCAGCGAGGGAGCGTTTGCCGATGAAATCGCCCCGGTCACCGTGGTCAGCCGCGCCGGTGAAAGCGTGGTCGATACCGACGAGGCTCCCGGCAAGGGCAAGCCCGACAAGATCCCCTCGCTCAAGCCTGCCTTTGCCAAAGACGGCACGATCACCGCCGCCACCTCCAGTTCGATCTCGGACGGTGCCGCCGCGCTGGTGCTGACCCGCGCCAGCGTGGCCGATGCCAAGGGCCTCAAGCCAGTGGCGCGCGTGATCGCCGTCGCCGCGCATGCACAGGCCCCTAAGGACTTCACCACCGCCCCGGTCGGCGCGATCAATGAAGTGCTCGCCAAGGCTGGCTGGTCAATAGCCGACGTTGACCTGTTCGAAGTCAACGAAGCCTTCGCCTGCGTCGCAATGTTTGCAATGCATGACCTTGGCATCGCGCACGAGAAGATCAACGTCCACGGCGGCGCGACCGCGCTGGGCCACCCGATCGGTGCCTCAGGCGCGCGGATTGTCACCACGCTGATCGCGGCGCTCAAGCGCCACGGCAAGACCAAGGGCGTCGCTAGCTTGTGCATCGGCGGCGGCGAAGCCACGGCGGTCGCGGTCGAGCTCATCTAAACCTTCGCTTGCGCAAGTGCGGAGGCAGAGTAATCTCTCGGACTTCCAAGCAAGTCCGAGGAGGGTTTCTATGCTTACGTTTCGCCGATTTTTAATCCTGTCCACTGCCGCGCTCGCACTCGCCGCTTGCGGCAAGAAGGATGAAGCGCCCGTTGCAGCGCAAAGTGATGCGGTAGTTGCGACTGACGCCGCCGCAGTCGCGGCCGCTGGGCCGACTCCTGGCGTCTACGAAGTGAGCGATGCCGCTGGAAAGAAGCTCGACACCACCACGATCAATGCCGATGGCAGCTATGCCTCGGACATGGCAGATGGTCACCGGGTCGCCGGGATCGTCAAGATGGTTGATGGCAAGACCTGCTTCGATCCCTCGGGCAAGGCGGAACCTGAATGCTATACCGACTCTGCCCTTGCCGCTGACGGAAGCTTTACCGCAACCGATGCTAAGGGCGCGGTGCTAACTGTTCACCCGAAGGCGAAATAGGGTTATCTTGGGGGAGCTCTAGGGCTCCCCTGCACCCCAGATCCGTGCTTGTTCGACATAGCCCTGGCGCGGGCCGACCGCGATCTGGCACCAACCACCACTACAATTGCCCAGTTTACCGACTACGCCCGGTGCAAGCCGCCACAGCAGTTTCGAATTGGCGTTGGCAGCCTCGTGCATCTCGACGGGCTCCTTGCCGGCAACAAACCCGCTGCGTTCCCGTGTGAGCAATCGCGCCAACACCCAGCCCTGCGCCCCGTCCGGGTCCTGGATCAGGCGCCAGCCTTCCATCATCCGCAGCACCTTCAAGGGAAGATGCTGGCGGTGGTAAACCCAGGCGATGCGGTAATCCTCACCCGGCCCGACCCGCATGTTGACTTCCTCCGCCCGGATCGCCGCCCAGTAAGGCGTTTTGGGGTCGTCGGCATGGGCCGGATTGGCCAGCACGGCGGCAGCGGCGATCAGGATTGAAAGGGGGAGTCGGGACATCGCTTTCCCTTAACGCCCATGCTGCCATCCCATCAAGTCGCTTGACCGGATTGGCCGCTGCGGCATAGCCCAATCCGCGATGACGATAGTATCCGACAACAACGGCGTGCGCCGCGTCAGTGGCATCCCCCGGGTGCTTGTAACGCGCCGCCTGATGCCCTCGGTTGAGGCGCGCATGGCCGAGCTGTTCGACGTGACCCTCAATACCGAGGACCGCCCGTTAAACCGGGCGGAACTGGTCGAGGCCATGCGGACCAGCGACGTGATCGTACCCACCGTTACCGACCGGCTCGATGCTGCGATGCTTGACGAGGCCGGCGGCCGGCTGGGCTTGATCGCCAACTTCGGCGCGGGCACCGAACATATCGATCTTGCTGCGGCGCGCGCCCGCAAGGTCGTGGTCACCAACACCCCCGGAGTCTTTACCGACGACACCGCCGACCTCGCGATGATGCTGATCCTCTCGGTCCCGCGCCGGCTTGGCGAAGGCAGCCGCCTGATCCGCGATGGCCAATGGACCGGCTGGGCCCCCAGCGCGATGCTGGGCCACTGCATCGGCGGCAAGCGGCTCGGGATTGTCGGCATGGGGCGGATCGGTCAAGCGGTGGCCCACCGCGCCCGCGCCTTCGGGATGGAGGTGGTCTATCACAACCGCCACCGCTTGCCGCCCAGCATCGAAAGCATGCTCGGCGCGCGCTATGAAGCCGATCTTGAGCTGCTGATCGCCGAAAGCGACGTGATCACGCTGCATTGCCCGGCAGGTGCCAGCACGCATCACCTGATGAACGCGCAGCGGTTCTCCGCAATGAAACCCGAAGCCTACCTGATCAACACCGCGCGCGGCGACCTGATCGATGAGGAAGCGCTGATTGCGGCGCTCAGCAGCGGCGAGATCGCCGGCGCTGGCCTCGACGTGTTCACCAATGAACCAGACGTCGATCCGCGCCTGATCGCCTTGCCCAACGTGATCACCCTGCCGCACCTCGGCAGCGCGACGATCGAAGGCCGTGCACATGCGGGCGAGAAGATCATTGCCAACATCCGCTTCTGGGCGGATGGGCACCGTCCGCCCGATCAGGTCCTCGACGGCTGGCTTTAACCTAGCGCCGCTAACCGTCCCGCCTCGCAACATCCGTGCGCGTGGGCGCTTGCTCCCCTTGCAATCGTTGCTCTAAGCCGCCAGCGGAGATTCGTGTCCGGGCTCGCCCGCCGCGAATGTGAGGGGAGAATTCGATGCGCAGAATTGCGGCCAGTGCCGTCGCCGCCGTTGCCGGGCTTGTTCCGGCGGTGGCTTTCGCTCAGGCCGATGCCGCGCAGGTAACCGGCGGCGCGCTCGATACGGGTGACAACGCCTGGGTGCTCGTCTGCTCGGCCTTGGTCCTGTTAATGGCGCTGCCCGGACTGTCGCTCTTCTACGGCGGACTGGTGCGGACCCGCAATTTCCTCTCGGTCATGGTCCAGGTCGGCGCGGTTGCTGCCGTTGTCTCGCTGCTGTGGATTGTCGCCGGGTATCGCCTCGCGTTCGGCGATCCGACCAATGGCTGGATCGGCACAGGCAACACCTGGATGCTCAACAACACGATCGACCTACTACGCGGCGACAGTGCGGTGAGCGAACGGACGTTTGCCTTGTTCCAGCTGACCTTCGCGGCGATCACCCCGGCACTGATGATCGGGGCCTGGGTCGAACGCGCACGGTTTGGCTGGGTTGTGACCTTTTGCGCGCTGTGGAGCCTGGTGGTTTATGCCCCGGTCGCGCACTGGATCTGGGGCGATGGCTGGCTGGCAACGACGATGGGCACCAAGGATTTTGCGGGCGGAATTGTCGTTCACACCACTGCGGGCGTTTCCGCGCTGGTCGCGGCGCTGCTCGTGGGCAAGCGGCAAGGCTTTCCCAAACAGCTGATGCTCCCGCACAGTGCGGCCATGGCAATGCTCGGCGGCGGGCTGCTGTGGGTCGGCTGGTTCGGTTTCAACGGCGGTTCGGCGCTTGCTGCGGATGACAATGCCTCCACCGCGATCATCAATACCCAGTTGGGGGCCAGCGTCGCCGCACTGGTCTGGCTGGCAATCGAAAAGTTTCGGGTGGGCAAGCCGACCGGCGTGGGCTTTGCCACCGGTGCGATTGCCGGTCTGGCGACGATCACTCCGGCAGCGATGTTCGTTTCGCCGGGCGGGGCGATTGTCATGGGGGCGCTGGCGGCCCTGATCTGCTTCCCGATGATCCAGTTGATCAAGCGCAGACTGAAAATCGACGATTCGCTCGATGTCTTCGCGGTGCATGGGGTCGGCGGGATGACCGGCTCGCTGCTGCTTGCGGTGTTCATGGCGCCCAGCCTCGGCGGCGTTGGCTACGATGATGGCGTGACCATGCTCCAGCAAGTGTTCAGCCAGATCGTCGGGGTTGGCGCTGTCGCGATCTATTCGGCGATCGCAACCGCGGTGCTGGCGGTGCTGGTCAGCCTGGCCGTGCCGATGCGGGTAAGCGAGGACGACGAGCGCGAAGGGCTCGACCTGGCCAGCCACGGAGAGCGCGCGTGGGAATTTGACTGAGCCGCGCACCGAACCCGGTCCGCGCCAGACGATCCGGCGGACCTTTACTTTCGCGGGCCGTTCGGGCCGCAGCGAATTGATCACCTATTCTGTTCGCGACATTGCTGGTTTCGGTACCGGTTTCGTTCGTCACCGGGCTGGTCCTCGAACACGATGCGCACATGCTGGCCGGCAACGGACTGACCGTCCTGCTCGCACTGCCGGTGCCCGCACTGCTGGTGCGGCGCTTCCACGATAGCGGACGCAGCGGCGCTTGGGTCTGGCTGGCGGTGTTCGGCTTTGCTGTGTGGCTGCTGCGCACTGTGATCTCGGCGCTGTGGGGTCTCGACGCTCGGCTTGGCTTCGATGCCTGGACCTGGCTGCTCGATTGGGTGGCCATAATAGCCAACCTGGCCAGCGTCATGCTGGCGCTGCTCCCCGGCTCGGTTGGGACCAACCGCTACGGCCTTGACCCGCGCGATGGGGCTGCGTCTTAGGCCGCCAGCTCCTCCGCCAGCAGGTGCCCGATCAGCCTGATACCTTCGGGATTACGGGTCAGCGAAAGGTGGCGCACCCGCACCTCCACCTGACGATCCGATTGACCCGGCAGCCCGCAGGCCGAAGCGGCAGATACGATCCCGTCGATCAGCGACCACACCGCAATGGTTCGCACCGGCGGTTTGGCCGCGATGTCGATGTCGAGCGGGGGTTCGTCGACGGGATGGTCGTTGAGGAATTCGTACAATCGCCATGCGTTGTTTGCGCGCGGGCTGCCCGAAAACGGACTGCCCAAGGTCATTACCAGGCGGGCATGTTGGGGATTGCGTTTGGCAACTTCGCGCGCGTAGATCCCGCCCAGGCTCCACCCGATCAGGATCGCTGGTTCACCGTGACGCGCGTGCACCTGCTCCAGTCGCGCGGACAGATCATCGAGCAGATCAGACCTGGCGCCCTTGTTCTGGCCCAGCTCCCAGCCGTAAGCCGTGTATCCGGCGGCCTGCAGCGAACGGCGCAGGCGGATCGAGGAAATGTCGCTTGTCAGGTATCCGGGATAGACAATCACCGGCTGACCGCGGCCGGGTAACATCGGCACCGGGCGCTGGAATGGGCTGGCCAGCAACATGGGAATCTCAAGCGCTTCTGCCGCCCACAGGCGCAGCGAGGGTGGCCGACCTTCCACCCCGATCAATCCCCGGTCAGAATCCGGTCGACCAGCTGCTTCACCGTGGGCGTGAAGTTGTTCGAATAGAACGGGTCCTGTTTGAAGCGGTAGGCGGCATGGCCGGCGAACATAAGGTTTTCGTCGATGTTCCCGCCATGCGCAATGTCCTGCAGGGTCTTCTGGATGCAGAAGCTGCGCGGATCGGCCAGGCGCCCGGTGGTGTAGTCGTCATGGTCCTTCCACGACGAGAACCCGCAATGCGACAGGCAGCCCATGCAGTCCTTCTGGTCCTGCTGGATCATGCCGCGCTCGCCGGGAGACACAAAGATGATCGTATCGTCGGGCGTACGCAGGCCATCAGTAAAGCCCTCGGCGAACCAATCACGGGCGTGATCGAGATCCTTGGGCGTCACCCAGAAGTTCTTGCCCTTGACCCCCACGTCGAGCCGTACGGTATGCTCCCCCGCTTCGACCTTGGAGTAGGGGATCTGGCGGTGCGAGCGCGCTTCAAGGCTGCGCAGGAACGGATTGCGAACCGCCGACGAGTAGAACCCCGTGGGCGAGAAGCGGTGCAGCAGCACGTCGCCTTCCTCGATTTCGCGCAGGGCATCCTTCCAGCCCTGCGGGATCGGGCTTTCCTCGGTCAGCAGCGGCCGCGTGCCGAACTGGAAGGCGATGCTGCCAAGTTCGGGATTGTCGAGCCAATTGTCCCATTCGCGCAGGAACCAGACCCCGCCAGCCATCACGATCGGCACGTCATCGGGCACGCCCTCGGCTCGCATGACATCGCGCAGCGCCTTGACCCGCGGATACGGATCTTCGGGCTTGAGCGGGTCTTCGGCATTCGACAGGCCGTTGTGTCCGCCGGCGAGCCACGGGTCTTCATAAACCACCGCGCCGAGCAGTTGCGGCACTTTGTGGTAAGCCCGCTTCCACAGCGCCCGGAAGGCCCGCGCCGAACTGATGATCGGAAGGTAGTAAACGTTGAAGCGCTCGGCGATTTCGCTCAATTTGTAAGGCATCCCCGCGCCGCAGGTTACCCCGGTGATCATGCCCGGGGTCTGGGCCAGAACGCCTTCGAGGATTTGTTGCGCGCCGCCCATTTCCCACAGCACGTTGATGTTGATCGCGCCGTGGCCGCCCGACAGTTCGTAAGCGCGCTTGACCTGCGCAACCGCGCCATCGATCCCGTACTGGATCAGCTGCTCGTGCCGTTCCTTGCGGGTCAGCGCAGCGTAAATCTGCGGGACGATCTTGCCCTCGGCATCGTAGCTATCGGCATTGACCGCGCTGACCGTGCCGATCCCGCCGGCTGCCGCCCAGGCGCCCGAGCTCATGCCATTGGTTGCCGACACGCCCTTGCCGCCCTCGATCAACGGCCAGACTTCACGCCCCCCATAAAGAATGGGCTTCAAGCCCTTGAATGCGGCGGATGTAGTCATTGCGTCCCAGTCTTCCCATTGGCCGTGTTGCACGGCTTTATGTCGTTAGGTGCCGGACTGTTTCCGGCCACTTCGAATGCGGCAAAATAGCCATTCAATTCGGGCTTACTGACAAATTGAACGAGTCGAAAGCCCAGCGCTCCAAATTCGCAGAACAGCAACCGCGGCGGTATTCCATGCTGGTCGGTCGGGCGATCGACATCGACCACGATGACCTTGCCGCCTGGCTTCAGCGCCGGGCGGAGGTACCACAAAAAGGCATAGGGTTCACGTACTTCGTGATACATGTGGACCATCATGATGCGGTCAAAGCTGCCCAGCGGAAGTTTGGCGTCCTCTGGCATTCCAGTGCGGATCGAGATGTTGTCGAGCCGTTCATGTTCGACCCGCCGGCCAAGCCGCTGGATCGCGCCAGGATCAATATCTTCCGCCAGCACCCGGCCCTTTGGCCCGACCCGCTGCGACAGGCGCACCGTATAGTACCCCTCACCTGCCCCGATATCCGCCACCGACATCCCGGGCTGGGTCCCGGCAAGGTCCATCACCACCTTCGCCTCGCCCAGATTATCGCGCGCGTCTTCGGCGGCGAATTCGCTACCGGCTGCGGAAACCGGCCGGAACGCTTGGGGAAAATCGCGCGCGGCGGGGGAGCGGCTGGGATCCTGGGCCGATTGATCGCAGCCTGCCAGGAGCAGCAAGCCGACCAAAGCGGCCATCCCAAACGGGCGTGAACCAGAAAAATACAGCATCGCTGGCCCCGCCCTTAGCCGAGCGCTGCGCGCTTGGCAAAACTACTTGGCGCCAAGCGGCGCGGTCAGGTCGATCCGCTGCTTCTCCGCGACTTTGCCGCCCCGTATTCCAACCTCGACCAGCCCGGTCGCCATCAGGGCAAAGATCCGGTTGTCGGTGAAAATCGGGCGCGAATTGCCGTACCAGTCAATGCACGAGACTTCGCATTCATAGCTATCGTGGGTTTGCACATCATCCTTGGGGGTACCCTTGATAGCCCCGAGGTCAGCCAGCGTGCCGTCGTTCGAAAAACCCAGGAATGCGATGTCCGACACATCGGAATAGAACCACCACCGGCCCGAATCCTTTTCGCGCGTCACCACGGGAATGCCCATCAGGCCGGACCCGTTCAATTCCACGGTCGAATTGAAGGCATGGCTGCGACCTTCGCTTTCATAGCGCCCGGCAAGTTTGGTCTGGCCGCCGATCCGGGCGGTCTTGCCCAGCTTGATCAAGCTGATCATCAGGCCGCTGTCATCGCGGTAGCCGCTCATCATGATATCGTCGCCGACCCGTTCGATCCGGACGAACTGGTGACCTGGTTCCAACACCTGCACATCCTGCACGTGCTTGAGCGGAACCGCGATGGCGCTCGCGGTCTTGGGCCCGTCTTCCGCGTCTGGCGGGTATCCGCCCCAGCCATTGCGCCCGCCATAGACCAGCCAGTCCCCGGCAAAGCGGTTCTCGACATTGCGTTGACCGGGGCGCGGCAGGGCCCGAAAATCGCGGCCACTGGTCTCGTTATAGCTATCGCCGAACTGCGCGGTGGGCACATCGACCAAGGCAACTTCGGCGGGCGCCTGCCACGGGCGATCGCAGCGATCGCTTTGCCAGTTGACCAGCGCGCGGAACCGGCCGCGATCCTCGTCGATCGAGAACTGATCGAACACCCCGCCGCGGACCGCCAGCACGCCGGGCTCGCTGCCGTCGATCGGCAGGCGGAACACCACCCCCGGGGCCACGTCGGCCCCGATCGCGCGCGGGATTGGCTGACCTTCTGCAGCGCAAGCGTCCTGATGCCAGTAATCGTCTTCCCACATTGTTGCAGTCCACAGATAGACCGCTTGCGGCGAGACATACATTTGCGACCGCTCGGGACCGACAAAGCCAGTCGTATCGCAGGCCAGATCGCGCGCGCCGGCATCGCCCAGCGGACAGACCGTGATGGTGTGGAGCAACGGCTCACTGGTGCGGATCACGGGCCAGTAAATATGCCGCGCATCGATCAGCGGCTTGCCCTTGATCTGCGCGGCGCGGCGATCTTCAGGCGGCAGCCAGCGGCGGATGACGGGGCGGCCACGGCGGTCTTCAAGATCATCGAGGCTGTAATGCGAATAGAGCACCAATTTGTTGTCGACGATCCGGGTCGCGTAGTTGTCGCTGTCGTAATAGTCGTCCGACGAAATCAGGAAAACGCCCTGGCGGCTCAGTTTCCCGCTCGTCTGGTCGAGCCGGAAGATCGACAGTTCGGTGGCGTTGTCCTGATAACTGTAGGCGGTGATCAGTGCGTTATCGCCCTGCACCAGCATCTCGTCGTACCAGTCAGCTCCGATCGGATCGCCCTTGGCGTTGCGGCGGTACACGTCAGTGCGATCGGTCAGCGCCATCGATTTGATGTTCACCGCGAAGATCCGGCCATCCTGCAAGACCAGAAAATAATCGCCGATCTGCTTGACGATATCGCCTTCGTCGACCCCGGCCGACTGGTTGTTGGTGATCGACTTCGGCGCGCTCGTTTTGGATGCGCTGACCACCACGTCGGCGGCCGTGTCTTCGGGTGGGCACAACTTGGGGTCAGTGCAGGGTTCGTCCTGGGCCTGGAACGCTGCCGCAACGACGATGCCCGGCGATTGATCGTTGCGCGTCCAGTTTTCATCGCGTTGCTTCTTGATCGCCTCAAGTCGGCGCAGATAGCCGGCAAATTCGCGCTCGCCGGTAAACAGCGTCAGTTGCGGGCGCGTTACTGCGTTGAGCGCCCGGTCGTTATAAGGGCGCAGCGGAGCGGGCTCGGGTTTTGCCGGCGGCGCAGGAGCGGGCGGGACGACAATCGGGGGCGTGACCGGAGCTGGAACCGCGGCCGGTTGATCAGCTGGTTGTTCCTCCCAGACGTCAATCAAAACTTCTCCACCACCTCCGCGCGATTGCGCCAGCGCCGGGTTTGCGAAGGCCGCGCTGGCGAGCAATGCCAATGCCAAAGTGTGCCGCATCATCCCCTCCTGTTTTGCAAGAAGATATAATGTTACGTTAGCAATGCAAGCACTGGATTCCGTAGCGTCAAATCGCTCCGGCCAGATCAGTCCACATCCTCGACTTCGACGGTCTCACCGCTGACCCGCTGCGCCAGCGCCGCCGCCATGAACGGATCGAGTGCGCCGTCGAGCACGTCTGCCGGGGTCGGGCTGGTCACCCCGGTGCGCAAGTCCTTGACCATCTGGTACGGCTGCAGAACGTAAGACCGGATCTGGTGACCCCAGCCAATGTCGGACTTGCCGGCATGCTCGGCGCTGGCTGCGTCCTCGCGCTTGCTCATCTCGGCTTCGTACAGCCTAGCCTTGAGCATCCCCATCGCAATCTCGCGGTTTTTGTGCTGCGAGCGGTCGATCTGGCTGGCAACGACGATGCCTGACGGGATGTGCGTCATCCGCACCGCTGAATCGGTGGTGTTGACGTGCTGGCCGCCCGCGCCCGAAGCGCGGTACGTATCGATCCTGAGGTCGGCCGGATTGACCTCAACCGCGAAGTTATCGTCGATCACCGGATAGACCCAGACCGATGAGAAGCTGGTGTGGCGCCGCGCCGAGCTGTCGTACGGCGAAATGCGGACCAGCCGGTGGACACCGCTTTCGGTCTTGGCATAGCCATAGGCGTTCTCGCCCTTGCACAGGATCGTGGCACTCTTGATCCCGGCCTGTTCGCCCGCCTGGTATTCGATGACTTCCACCTTGTAGCCGCGCTTTTCGGCCCAGCGGCTGTACATCCGCAGCAGCATCTCGGCCCAGTCCTGGCTCTCGGTGCCGCCCGCCCCGGCGTGAATTTCAATGAAGGTGTCGTTGCCATCGGCCTCGCCGCCAAGCAGCGCCTGGACCTTGTCGCGGTCAGCGCGGTCAGCCAGCGCAGCCAGCGTGGCGAGACCTTCCTCGATCGTCGCCTCATCGCCCTCAGCTTCGCCCAGATCGATATATTCGACCGCATCGGCCATTTCGCTGGAGATCGTGTTGACAGTGCCAATCGCCGCCTCAAGCTGGCGACGTTCCTTCATCACCGCTTCGGCGTCCTTGGGATTGTCCCACAGCTTGGGATCTTCGACCCGCGCGTTCAGTTCATCGAGCCGGCGCATAGCGCGGTCCCAGTCGAGAAACTTGCGGACCAGCGCGAGCGCCTTTTCGATCCGTTCAATATGGGCCTGCCCTTCGGCACGCATGGTCACTCACTCCGCTAATCGAATGAGCGAGCGCCCTAGCCGGATTGCCTGCGAAGTAAAGAGTCTAGCGGCGGCTCGCGGCTTTGAGCGCGCGAACCACCTCAAGCGTCTTCTTGACATGATCGTTCGGGTTCATGTCGGTGTAGACTAGCTTGATCTGGTGATCGCGGCCGATGACATAGCTGGTCCGCGCAGTCCGCCCGGTGGCCGTTCCGTCGGGCCGCTTGAGGTGGACATCGTATGCCGCAATGATGTCGGGGGTGGCCACGCCAACCGGAAACTTCTTGCGGCATTCGGTGGTCGAAAAGCGCTTTTGCGTTGCGATGTCATCCGCAGAAAGTCCGATCACGGTCGCCCCAGCGGCCTTGAAGTCCTTCACCGCCTCGGCAAAGGCATGCGCTTCGAGCGTGCAACCGTCCGTGAAGCTCTTGGGGTAGAAGTATAGCACTACGGGGCCTGTGCGCAGCGCCGCAGCCAAGCTGAACGACTTCTCTTTGCCCGCAGCTGCGGACGCCGTAACGAAGTCGGGCGCCTTGGCTCCTTGGGGCAGCTCAGCCGGCGCAGCAGCAGGTATCACCAACAGTGCGGCGAGTGCGAACGGGGCGATTAGTAGCTTGCTCATTCGGATTTCCTTTGCCGGCAGCATGGCATTTATTGGACGGTAACCCCGCCATCGGCCGAGATGGTCGGGGTGGGATTGGGTTCGGTAGCATCGCCAGCGCTGGTGTCGGCAGCAGGACTGCGGTCCCGCGACGCCTGGCCACGTTTGATTGCAGTGATCAAGGCGCTGCGCTGGGCCTCGATCTCTTCGGTGCCCATGCCTGCGCGCGCTTCGCTTTCTGCCTTGAATGCTTCCCAGATCACCGCGGCTTTGGCATCGCTGCCCGGCGCACTTCCGAACACGCGCTTGCCGCTGATCCGGTCAACCTTGACCCAGTGAATGTCGCGCGGAGCGATGAACGGCCTGGTGCTCCAGCGCGGTTTGGTCGACAGGATCAGCTGTTTGAAGATCGGCGCTGCGATCGTTCCGCCCTGAGCATAGCCGCCCAGCGAGCGCGGTGCATCATAACCAAGGTAGACCCCGCCGACGATGTCCTGATTGCCGCCGCAGAACCACACGTTGGTCGGGCCGCTGGAGGTTCCGGTCTTGCCGAACAGGGGCAAGCCGAGATCGGCCAGCGTAATCGCGGTGCCGCGCGTGACCACGCCTTCAAGCATGTGCACCACCTGGAACGCGGTACGTGCGTCAAGCACCTGCTTGCCCCGCGAATCGAAGCGCGGCATCGGCTTGCCATCCCATTCTGGCATTTCACATGAAGTGCAGCGCCGATTATCGGCCCGCCAGATGACCTTGCCATTGCGGTCTTGCACGTAGTCGATCAGGCTGGGCGCGAACTGCACCCCGTTGTTGGCGAGCGCGGCATAGGCGTTGACCATCTGCTGCACCGTGGTTTCACCCGCGCCAAGCGCGAACGAAAGGTACGGCGGATACTTGCCGATGCCCACCCGCTCAAAGGTGTTCACCACATGGTCCATGCCGCTATCGTTGGCGATGCGCACAGTCATCAGGTTGCGCGACTGCTCAAGCCCCCAGCGCATCGTGTGGGTGGCATTGCCGCCGCCCTGCCCGCCGAAATTCTGGAAGCATTTCTGCCCCAGGCTCGCGCCCTGATAGACACAGAACTTGCCATCGACCACTTCGCTCGACGGGCTCATCCCGAAGTCCAGACCGGTGCCGTAGACGAATGGCTTGATCGTTGAGCCCGGCTGGCGCTCGGCCTGGGTGGCGCGGTTGAAGCTGCCCAGCCCTGCATCGAACCCGCCCTGCATCGCCAGCACCCGGCCCGAATGCGGATCCTCAAGCAGCATCCCGCCCGAAATCTCGGGGATCACCCGCAGCGAGAAGGTATTGCCGCCTGAGGGTGCCACCGCGATCACATCGCCCTTGCGCAAGGCATCGGGCGCGGACAGCAGCACACCGCGAGTACCGTCGGCAAAACCGATGGTGGGGTTGCCGCTGCCTTTGACCAGCACGACCGCGGTCCGCCAATCTTGATACGAAATCGACAGGTTCAAGCTGGAAAACTGACCCTGCCAGCCCTCATCATCGACATCCATGTGCGCAATCGGCTTGGCGAAGGCGCGCCCACCGCCGTAGCGCAGCAGTCCGGCCCGCAGTGAATCCTGAGCGGCCTTCTGCAGTTCGGGGTCAAGCGAGGTTCGCACCCACAGACCGCCGGCATAGACGCTGTTGGGGCCGTTTTCCGCATTCTCTCCGTATTTGGTGATCAGCAGACGCCGCACTTCTTCGACGAAGTACCCGCTGGCCGGATCCCAGTTATCCCCGCGCCGGGCAACGATGCCGAGCGGTTCGGTCTTCGCCTGCGCGGCGTCCGCTTCGCTGGCCTTGCCGTTCTTGACCATCTGATCGAGCACCCAATTGCGCCGTTCGAGCGCTTCGGCAGCATGGCTGGCGCGTCCGTAGATTTCGGGCCCGCGCGGGAGCGAGGCGAGAAACGCGTCCTGCGCCAGATCGAGCTGGTCAACGTCTTTGCCGAAATAGGCCTGCGCTGCGGCCTGGACCCCGAAAGATTGTCGCCCGAGCGGAATCTCGTTGAGGTAGAGTTCGAGGATCTGCTGCTTGGTCAGCACGCTTTCAATGCGGCGCGCCAGAATCATTTCCTTGAACTTGCGGCCGATCGAATATTCGTTACCGATCAGGATGTTCTTGGCGACCTGCTGCGTGATGGTCGAACCGCCCTTGGCCCGTTTGCCCGATCCAAACTTGGTCACATAGTCAACCACCGCCCCGGCGATTCCGGTGTAATCGACCCCGCCATGGGTCCAGAACGTCTTGTCTTCGGCCGAGAGGTAGGCGTTCACCAACTTTTCGGGGAAATCGACGTAACGCAGTTGCACGCGCCGTTCGCGCGCATAGCTGTACACGATATCACCGCCCGCGGCCCGGACCATCGTCGGCAGCGGCGGCTGATAGGTGAGCAGGCTTTCAGCCGACGGCAGGTTGCGGGTGATGGTCACGAAGACCAGCAAGTTGAGCGCAAGGAAAGCTGCGACCACGTAGTTGACGATGCGGAACCGGCGGCTCTGCGCCCAGTTTTCCGCATACCATTCGCGCCGCCGGGTCTCGTTCCACCAAGCTATCGCGGCGCCAGGCCAAGCCCGCACGCGCGACCAGATGCCACCCGCCTCGCGGCGAATGCGCAGCCGGACCGATTCAGCGGAGTCGTCATCGCTTTGGGGCATAGGAGCGTGGCTTTAGCATGCCCTGCTGCGGCATTGCCAGCGGGTTCCTGCGGTCATTTCTTCAGCACCGAGGTGCGCGCGAAAAACACCTTTATCGCTTGCGTCAGCGCGGCGGCGAAGGCCTGCCGGCCGCCGGGCGAGGTTAGCCGGGCCATATCGGCCGCATTGTTGATGTAGCCGCTTTCGAACAGCACCGACGGCACATCAGGAGATTTGAGCACAGCGAAAGCTGCCGATTCCGGCGTCAGGTACTTAAACGGCATGGCGGCGTGTCCTTCGCGCAGGATAAGTCCGGCGAACTGGCTTGAGGCATCCTGGGTTTCGCGCTGGGAGAGATCGACCAGGATCGCATTGACCGTGTCGCTCTGCCCCGTGATCCGCACGCCGTTGATCTGATCTGCCGCATTTTCGCGCGCGGCGAACTTTTCGGCCACCTGGTTGCTGCCCTTGTCGGACAGGGTGTAAACCGTGGCACCCATCGCGCTGCCGTCACCATCGGTGCTGTCGGCATGGATCGAGATGAACAGGTCGGCACCCAGCTTGCGCGCGATCGCTGGGCGCTCTTCAAGTGTAACATAGGTATCGTCGCTGCGGGTCAGCGCCACGCGCACCCCGCCCTGCTTCACCAGTTCATCGCGCAGCGCGAGCGCGAGCGACAAGGTCAGCGCCTTTTCCTTGAGATCCCCGGTCCCGGCGCCCGGATCTTTGCCGCCATGTCCGGCGTCGATCACTACCAACGGGCGGCTCGCGTCCATTGGTCCTTCGATTTTGGGCAGTCCGGCCAGCGAGCCAGTCGGCGGAAGGTCAACTTTCACGACATAGGAATAGCCCCGCCCGGCCCCACCGAATGTCCGATCTGCAGCAACCATCGCGGCAAAGACCGCAACCGGCGCAAGGACAATCAAAACAAGCAGGAGGATACGGCGCATTGATGAACTGACTAAAGCGCCTGCCCCTGCGGCGCAATCGTTCGCGGACGGACTATCACCCAGAGCAATCAACTTGCTGCCTTAACAATCCGGTGCTAACTGTCGCTGCACTGAAAGCAGGCACTGCCGCTTTCGGGGGAGAAACCGGCATAAGAATACCGCCGGTTCATACAGGTTGATGCACCAATGAAGAGCTTTCCATCGTTTCTGGCACTTGCGACCCAACGGGTCCGAGTGGGCGGAGCGCTGGACCGTGACGGCATTGCAAAGCCGCACCTCATTATCGGGGCAGACACACTTATCGCCGCCGCTGCCGACACGTGCAGCGGTTCAAACCATCCATCCGCGCAATCGAACCGGGCTTACCGCCCCATGCGCGGAGGTACCGCACTAAGCCGCGCCAACCGTGGAGACGCCCGTCAACGGCCTGTCTCCGCGTGGCGCGCACGGAGAATTCATAATGACAATGCGCATGCTAATCGATGCGCGCCACCCGGAAGAAACACGGGTGGCGGTGCTCAAGGGCAACCGAATTGAAGAATTTGACTTTGAATCCGCTGAACACAAGCAGATCAAAGGCAACAT
>JANYEY010000115.1 GCA_025359685.1 Sphingomonadaceae bacterium
CAGCGCGGTTTGCTCGATGTGGGCCTTTTGCCCGGAGCGCGTGGCGATCCAGCAGCCGACCACGATCAGCGCTGCGCCGGCCACCGTGGGCGCGGTCAGGGTCTCGCCGAACATCAGCCAGCCCATGATCGCGGCCCAGATGAACGCCGAGTATTCGAGCGGGAGCAGGACCTGCGTTTCCTCGCGGGCGTAGCCCCACGAGATCAGCATCAGCGAGACGGTCGCCAGCACCGCCGAGCCGCCGATGCTGAACCACACGCCGCTCGGCGGGATTTGCGCGAGCCAAGGGCTAAGGAAGCCGAGGAACAGCGCGGTGAACACCGCCTGGAACGCCGCCACTTCGCGCGGCGGGGCCAGCTGCGCCTGCTTGCGCTGGAGGATGAGGTTCCACGCATAGAGCACCGCCGAGGTCAGGATCGCGGCAATCCCCAGCGCGGCATCGTGGCTGTAGCCATCACCGCGCATCCGCGCCCCGGCGATCACCACCACCCCGGCGAGGCCGAGCAGCGAGGCGAAGACCGCGCGCCTGCCAACGCTTTCGCCGAGCAGCACTGCGGCCAGGTACAGCGCGATCAGCGGCGCGATGAAGCTGATCGCCATGCCCTCGGCGAGCGGCAGATACTTGAGCCCCCAGAAGAATGCGGTCGCCATCAGCGATGAATTGAGCCCGCGCACCGCGTGGAGCCGCAGCACTTGCCCGCGCGGCCAGATCCCGCCCGATAGCTTCCACAAGGGCAGCATCACCAAAGCGCTGGCGAGCGAGCGCCACAGCATCGCGTTATAAGCGCCCACCGCCAGGCTCGCGCCTTTCATCAGCCCGTCCATCACGCTGAACGAGGCGATCCCTGCGGCAACCGTAAGGAACGGCATCAGATGGTGATGGGGGCGGGCCATGCGCCCCCAATAGCCAGAGCCCGCTCGCTTGGCGACTTAGAGCGTCTTGATGATCCCCGAAAAGTCGCTCCCGCCGCTGCCCGCTGCGGTGTAGTCTGCGTAGAGCTCCTCGGCGCGCTGTCCCATCGGGGTCTTTGCGCCGACGCTGGCCGCGGCTTCCATTGCCAGCTTGAGGTCCTTGAGCATCAGCGCGGCGGCGAAACCGCCCTGGTAGTCATTGTCGGCCGGCGACTGCGGTCCGACGCCAGGAACGGGGCAATACGAAGTCATTGACCACGACTGGCCCGAGGCCTTGCTCGAAATGTCGTAGAAGGTCTGCAAGTTCAGCCCGAGCTTGTCGGCCAGCGCAAAGGCCTCGCAAGTCGCAATCATCGTCGCGCCGAGGATCATGTTGTTGCAGATTTTCGCCGCCTGCCCCGCGCCCGCCTGCCCGGCGTGGATCACCGCCTTGCCCATCGCGGCAAGGATCGGTTCGGCGCGCGCGAAGCCTGCATCGCTGCCGCCGACCATGAAGGTGAGCGTGCCGCCATTGGCGGCCGCGATCCCGCCCGAGACGGGCGCATCGACCATTTCGTGCCCGGCGGCGCGCGCCGCATCCTCAACCTTGCGCGCCGTGGCGACGTCGATCGTCGAGCAATCGAGCAGCAGCGCGGCAGTGGGCGCGTGGCCGATCACCTCGGCGGTGTAGACGCTCTCGACGATGGCCCCGTTCGGCAGCATCGAGACCACCGCATCGGTGCCCTGCACCGCTTCGCGCACGGTAGGCACCACGCTGCAACCGTTGCCCTGCGCGCGGCTGGCTGCTTCAGCGGAGAGATCGAAGGCGCGGACCTCGTGCCCGGCCTTGACGAGATTCGCGGCCATCCCGCCGCCCATGTTGCCAAGGCCAATGAAGGCGATCTTCATTTTACTTGCCCTTCCACACGCCCGACCGCTTCTCGATGAACGCTGCCATGCCCTCGGCCTTGTCCTCGGTCGCGGTGAGGACCTGAAAGATCCGGCGCTCCATCAGCAGGCCCTGATCGAGCGTGGTTTCGAACGCGGCGTTGACCATCTCCTTGTTGGCGATTGCGGCGAGCGGCGGCATCGCGGCGATCTCGGTGGCGGTCTTGAGCGCTTCCTCGACCAGCGAGGCCAGCGGCACAACCCGCGCGACGAGGCCCGAACGCTCGGCTTCCTCGGCGCCCATCATGCGGCCGGTCAGGCACATTTCCATCGCCTTGGCCTTGCCGATGGCGCGGGTCAGCCGCTGCGATCCGCCCATGCCGGGGCCGACGCCGAGCTTGATCTCGGGCTGGCCGAACCGGGCATTTTCCGACGCGATGATGAAGTCCGCCATCATCGCCAATTCGCACCCACCGCCCAGTGCAAAGCCATTGACCGCGGCGATCCACGGCTTGCGCGTGGCCTTGACCACGTGGCTGGTCCAGCGGCTGAAGAAGTCCTCGGCGTAGAAATCGGCGGCCGGCTTGTCGCCCATTTCCTTGATGTCGGCGCCCGCAGCAAAGGCCTTTTCGCCTGCGCCAGTGAGCACCGCGCAGCGCCGGCTCGGGTCGGCCTCGAAGGCGGCGAAGGCAGCGATCAGGTCTTCGAGCACGGCGGCGTTGAGCGCGTTGAGCGAGGCCGGCCGGTTAAGCGTGATCAGCGTCACCGCTCCGCGCGTTTCGGTGAGGATGGTTTCGTAGGTCATAGGGGTTTCCATTCTTCATCCGCCGGCAAAGGCGCGAAAATGCTGTCGATCAATTCGTCGCTGACCGCCTCGGGGGTTGCGGGGTCCCACTTCGGCGCATTGTCCTTGTCGACGATCACCGCGCGCACGCCCTCGGCGAAATCGGGGCGGGTGAGGACGCGCGACGCGATGCGGTATTCCATGACCATGTTGTCAGCGAAGTCGCTCAGCTTGGCGCTTTCGGCGAGCTGCCGCAGCGCGACTTTGCAGGTCTGCGGGCTTTTGGTGCGCAAGGTGGCGAGTTCCTTGGCCGCCCAGTCGCTGTCGTCACCTTCAAGGCTGGCGATAATGTCCTCATAGCGGTCCGAGGCGAAGTGCCGGGCGATTTGCATCGCATTGGCCTCGATCCGCGCCACCGGGGGCGTGACCGCCAGCGCTGACAAGACCCCGCCCGGTTCGTGCCCGGCAGCGATCCGCGCCTTGGCTTCAGTCAAGGCATCGTGCGGCAGGTAATGCGTCGCAAGCCCCGCCCACTTGCACTCGGCCCCATCAAGCCGTGCGCCGGTCAGCGCGAGGAACTGCCCGATCCGCCCGGGCAGCCGCGACAGGTACCAGCCGCCGCCCACGTCAGGGAACAGTCCGATCCCGGTCTCGGGCATCGCGAGCCGGGTGTTCTCGGTCGCGACGCGGAACTTCGCGGGCTGGCTGATGCCGACCCCGCCGCCCATCGTGATCCCGTCCATGAAGGCGACCACCGGCTTGGGGTAGGTGAAGATCTGGTGGTTGAGCTGGTATTCGTCGTGGAAGAACTGGCGCCCCGACACGCCGCCATCGTTCAGCGCGGAATTGCGCAGGAAGGCGATATCGCCGCCCGCGCAGAACCCGCGGCCTTCGGCATGATCGATGATCACGCTTTCGACGCCAACATCGTCCTGCCATTCGCTCAGCGCCGAGCTCATTTCATGGCACATCGGCAGCGTCAGCGCGTGCAGCGCCGCCGGGCGATTGAGCGACAGGAAGGCGGTTGCACCTTCGCGGCTGACCAGCACTTCGCTAGTCATTGGCGCAGCAAGTCCCGGCCGACGATCATCCGCATCACCTGGTTGGTCCCTTCAAGGATCGAATGGACCCTGAGGTCGCGCCAGAAGCGTTCGATCGGGTAGTCCTTGAGATAGCCGTAACCGCCGAACAGTTGCAGCGCCTGGTTGACCACTTCGCTGCCGCTGTCGGTGGCGAGCCGTTTGGCCATCGCCGAGAAGCGGCTCTTGTCGGGCGCGCCCGAATTAACCTTGGCCGCCGCCAGATACAGCAGCGCGCGCGCCGCTTCGACATCGGTGGCCATGTCGGCCAGCATGAACTGGGTGTTCTGGAATTCGGCGACCGGTTGCCCGAATTGCTGGCGCTCTTTGGTGTATTTGATCGCCTCATCAAGGCAGCGCTGCGCTCCGCCGAGCGAACAGGCGCCGATGTTGAGCCGACCGCCGTCGAGCCCGGCCATGGCAAAGCTGAAGCCCGCGCCCTCAGCGCCGACGCGGTTGGCAACCGGCACGCGGCAATCCTCAAACACCACTTGCGCAGTCGGGCTGGCGTTCCAACCGAGCTTCTTCTCGGGTGCGCCGAATGACAGGCCGGGGGTGTCCTTTTCGACCACCAGGCACGAGATACCCTTCGACTTCTCATCGCTGGTGCGGACCATGCAGACGTAGATGTCGTTATAGCCCGCGCCCGAGATGAACTGCTTGGTGCCGTTGAGCACGTAGTGATCACCATCCAATTTGGCTGATGTCTTGAGCGCTGCCGCGTCCGAGCCCGAACCCGGCTCGGTCAGGCAATAGCTGGCGATCTGCTCCATCGAGACGAGCTTCGGCAAGAACCGCGCCTTGAGCTCGTCGCCGCCGAAGCGGTCGATCATCCACGCGGCCATGTTGTGGATCGAGATATAGGCGCTCGTCGCGGGGCAGCCGTAAGCCATCGCCTCCATGATCAGCGCAGCTTCAAGCCGCCCAAGCCCGATCCCGCCGCTTTCTTCCGAAACATAGATCGCGCCGAAGCCCAGTTCACCCGCCGCTTTCCATACCTCGACCGGGTAGTGGTGGTCCTCGTCCCATTGCGCGGCGAACGGCGTGATCCGGTCGGCGGTGAACTTGCGCGCCATGTCCTGGATGGCGAGCTGATCGTCGGTAAGCGCAAACTGGTCGGTCACTGCGGGCCCTGTCGTTGTGGAATGCGGCTGCGCTTAGCCCAAGGTGCCCCGCCTGTGCAAACGCCGCAGCCCTATTCGCAATGCGTGTACGTGTACGGCCCGGCCGCCGCGCCTTCGCCGAATTCTTGCTTGATCAAGACCTTGCCGCCGGGTTGCAGCGCCAGTGTCATGTCGCGCTGCCAGTCCATCCCCTCGCCGCTGAAGCCATCGCTCGCCTTGAGCGCGGTTTCGCTGCGCTGATCCACCTTGGCTAGCTTGGCGACCGATTCGTAGAACCGGATCGATGCGGCATCGATCGCGATCAGCCCCTTGGCGTCGCCTCTGGTCGAGGTGCAGTCGGCAGGAACCAGGCCCCAGCGGCCGCGAATCGCCATCGGGATCGACTTTTCGGCCTGTTCTGCCGCGCCTTCGCTCGCAGGTTCCGCAGCATCGAGCTGTGCCGCTTCGGTCAAGGCGGGATCGGTCTTGATCGCCGCCGGATCCTGTCCCTCGGAACAGGCGCTGAGCGCCAGAGCGGCGCTGGCTGCTGCCAGCAGGATGCGTTGCATGGAATGTCCTTGAGGTTGTTGATCGTGTGCCAATCAACGCTGAGGAGGCCCGGGCGTTCCGCGCGGCGGGGCAAAACTCGCCATATCAGGCTACGCTTCCATGACCTCTGCTTCGATTTCAACCCTCCATTCGGGGCGGATGAACCCGGCCACGATCAGGGTGGTGCAGGCCGGACGGGCCGATCCGAACCACTTGCCGTGCACCCTGGCCACCGCGTCGAAGTCCGCCCGGTCGGTCAGGTAGATGCAGGTGCGGACGGTATCGCCGATCGACCCGTCAAGATCGGCGATCGCCTGCGCGATGATCTGGCAGCACCGTTCCATCTGCGCCGCCGCATCGCCCGGAGTGGTCGATCCATCGGGCTCGATCGGCGCGGTGCCGGCGACCATGATCTGTTTGCCGGTGCGGACCGCCCGGCAGAACCCAAGCACCGGCTCGAGCGGCGAGCCGCTGCTGACGCGCTGCTTCACCGTGTTCAACCCATCGTGGGGATGACGAAGGCGTTCGAGCCATCGCCGCCGCCGTCGGGCCAGCGTGCGGTGATCTTCTTGAACTTGGTCCAGAAGCGCAGACCTTCCATGCCGTACTGGTCGGTATCGCCGAAGCCAGAGCGCTTCCACCCGCCGAAGCTGTGGTAGGCGACCGGCACCGGAATCGGCACGTTGATCCCGACCATGCCGACATTGACGCGGCTGGCAAATTCGCGCGCGGCATGGCCGTTGCGGGTGAAGATCGCGACACCGTTGCCGTACTGGTGCTGGCTCGCGAGGCTCAACGCTGCCTCGAAGTCAGCGGCGCGCACGATCTGTAGCACCGGGCCAAAGATCTCGTTGTGGTAGCTGGTCATGTCCGGGGTAACCCGGTCGAGCAGCGTCGGCCCGAGGAAATAGCCTTCCTCATGCCCCTGCAGGGTGAACCCGCGGCCGTCGACCACCAGTTCGCTGCCTTCGTCGACCGCAGTCTGGATCCAGCGTTCGATATTGGCCTTGTGCATCGCGGTGACCACCGGGCCGTACTGCGCCTCGGGATCGCTCGACACGCCGATCTTGAGCGCGTGGATCGCCGGGATCAGCTTGGCCTTCAGTCGCTCTGCGGTGTCTTCGCCGACCGGCACCACCACCGGCAGCGCCATGCAGCGTTCACCCGCAGAGCCGAACGCGGCGCCGCACAGATCGCCGACCACCTGGTCGAGATCGGCATCGGGCATCACGATACCGTGGTTCTTGGCCCCGCCCATCGCCTGCACCCGCTTGCCTGCGGCGACCCCGCGCGAATAGACGTACTGCGCGATGTCGCTTGAGCCGACGAAGCTGACCGCGCCGATTGCCGGGTGATCGAGGATCAGATCGACCATCTCCTTATCGCCGTGGACCACTTGGAAAATCCCGGCGGGCAGCCCCGCTTCAAGCCATAGCTGCGCAATCCGCACCGGGACCGAGGGATCGCGTTCGCTCGGTTTGAGGATGAAGGCGTTGCCCGCCGCGATGGCCATTGACCCCATCCACAGCGGGATCATCGCGGGGAAGTTGAACGGGGTGATGCCAGCGCCGATGCCGATCGGCTGGCGCATCGAATAGACATCGATCCCGGGACCGGCGCCTTGGGTATATTCGCCCTTCAGCACGTGCGGCAGGCCGCAACAGAATTCGACCACTTCAAGCCCGCGCTGGATGTCGCCCTTCGAGTCGGCGATGACCTTGCCGTGTTCGGAGGAAAGCAATGCGGCGAGATCGTCCATGTCACGCTCGATCAGCGCTTTGAAATTGAACATTACCCGGGCGCGGCGCTGCGGGTTCATCGCCGCCCAGCCGGGCTGCGCCGCCGAGGCCGCTGCAACGGCGCGTTCCAACGCATCGGCGCTGCCCAGAACAACTTCGGCCTGCTGCCCGCCGTTGTTGGGATCCATCACCGCGCCCGTGCGGGTTGCTGCGAGGCCGGCCGTTCCGCCTTCGATGAAATGATCGATCATGCGCATGCAACAAATCTCCGGATACTGTGCCTTGCCCCTGCACTCGCCGCCGATTCGAAACAAGTATGCTTTTTTTGAGCGGGGCGCTGTAACCGATCGCTTGCTTGTCCCGAACCCCACGCAGGGATAGGCTGTGCCGCAAAGGGGACCGACATGAACGAAGCCGCAGCTGAAAGTGCACCGGAGGCCGAGCTGCGCGGCGGCGACCTTGTTCGCCGCCACCGTCTGGTTACGCGGCTGTGGCACTGGACCAACGTGGTTGCAGTCACGGTCATGCTGATGAGCGGTCTGATGATCTTCAACGCTCACCCGCGGCTTTATTGGGGCCAGTTCGGTGCTAATGCGGCTGGCCACCCCGATCGGGCCTGGCTCGATCTGAGCCAGATGAATGGCGGCGTTCCATTCCCCGGCTGGATCACCATCCCATCGCACTACAGCCTGGCCGATGCGCGGTTGTGGCACTTCGCCTTTGCCTGGCTACTGGGCCTGGCCATCGCGGGTTACCTGCTGTGGTCGCTGCTGACGGGCCATATCAAGCGTGACCTCGCACCGCGCGCCGCCGAACTCGCGCCCAGCCACCTGTGGCATGATATCAAAGAGCATGCGGCGCTGCGCTTCCCCACCGGACCGGCGGCGCTGCAATACAATATCCTGCAAAAGCTGGCTTACGGCGGCGTGCTGTTTGTGTTGCTGCCCGGGATCATCCTGACTGGCCTGACCATGTCGCCCGGTATGAACGCCGCAGTGCCGTTCCTGGTCGATGTGTTCGGCGGGCGGCAGTCGGCGCGTTCGCTCCACTTTTTGTGTGCATTCGGGCTGGTCGCTTTCTTCTTCATCCACATCGCGATGGTGGTGCTGGCGGGGCCGATCAACGAGGTGCGCTCGATGATTACCGGGTGGTACCGCTTGCCGCGCGAACGCGCGGTTCCGGTCGAGGCTTCGCGCGAAAAGGGAGAACAGCCATGATTGTCACACGGCGCGGGCTTATCGGGATCGGCGCGGCCGGGGCAGGCACCCTGCTGCTGGGCGGGTGCGACAAGCTCAACTCGTCCGACAGTTTTCGCGGCGCGCTGAAGGGCGCGACCGGACTTAACCAGCGCACCCAGCGTTTCCTGATGGGGGACAGCCTTGCGAAGGAATTCTCGGAAGACGACATCTCTCCGGTGTTCAAGGCCAACGGCAGTCTGGGCGTGCCTGATCCGGCCTATCAGGCGCAGCTCGCCAGCGGCTTTGCCAATTGGGCGCTGCGGGTCGATGGCCTCGTCAAGCAGCCCTTGATGCTCCCGCTCAGCTATCTCAAAGGCCTGGCGCAGCGCACGCAGATCACCCGGCACGACTGTGTCGAGGGGTGGAGCGCGATTGCCAAATGGCAGGGCCCGCAGCTTGGTACCGTGCTGGCGGCGGCTGGCTTGCTGCCGACCGCGAAGTACGCGGTGTTCCACTGCGCCGACACGCTCGAAGGCGCGCCTTACTACGAATCGGTCGACCTGACCGACGCGTTTCACCCGCAGACGATCCTTGCCTGGGCGATGAACGGCGCACCATTGGGCGAACCGCACGGCGCACCGATCCGCCTGCGGGTCGAACGCCAGCTCGGCTACAAGCAGGCCAAATACATCATGCGGATCGAACTGCGCGATTCCTTGGCGGGTCTGTACGGCGGCGGCGGCGGGCATTGGGAAGATGCCCGCGGTTACCAGTGGTACGGCGGGATTTAGATGAGCTTGCGCACTTCTTCGGCCGAGTAGAGCCACAGGTCCGCACCTTCGCGCTTTACGCTGCCCATTGCCTTGTTGAACTCCGCTATGTGCGCGCTCTTGCCGTGTGCGCCGAGCGCTTCGGCGTCGCGCCAGCGTTCGGCGATGTGCAGCAGGTCGGGATCGCCGACATCGCGCGAGAACGAATAGTGGATGCAGCCGTCTTCTTCATTAGTCGCCGCCACCATCGCGCGGGCCTGATCCGCAACCTTGTCGAACTCGCCGGTTGCCAGCTTGAGCCAGCCTTGAATGAGCAGCATTTCCATCTCCCGATTTGTGGTTTCGGGATCAGGCTACCGGCTGGCGGTCTGTCCGGCAAGCAGCACGCACCAGTCGCTGCGACGGCCGCGCCATGGTTCGGCCAGGCCCTCGCGGGCCAGCTCACCGCCCAGTGACTGGCCGCCGCGCCGAACCACGCGGAGCGCGCGGCCATAGCGGTCGGTGGCGCGGCCCTCTGTGACCAGTTCGAACGGTCCGGCATTCAGCAAATTGATCAACCGCCGCGTCGCCTTGTCACCGAGCGCCTGCTCCTCGGCGCAGCCGGCCGAGTGTGTTTCCGGCGCGTTGATATCAGCGATCCGGACCTTCTCGCCATTGAGCCAGAAGGTATCGCCATCGACGACGCAGGTGGTGCGGGGGCCTTCGGCGCAAAGCGCGAACGAGGCGGCGAGCGTGAGCAGGGTGAGCGACATCGCCGCGCAATGCCGCGCGGGAGCCGCCCAAGTGTATCCGTGATACTACTCGGTTTCGCTCGATTTCGGAGCAATAACCGGCGCAGTTCTGAGGCTTACAGGCTCAGGAACAAACCGGCCAAAGCCGCGCTCATCAGGTTTGAAAGGCTTCCGGCGGCGAGCGCCTTCAGCCCCAACCGGGCGATCACCGGGCGCTGGTTGGGGGCCAAGCCGCCGGTCACCGCCATCTGGATCGCGATCGAGCTGAAGTTGGCAAATCCGCACAGCGCGAAGGTGACGATCCCTTGCGTGGTCTGCGACAAGTCCTTGGCCGCACCCAAATCGATGAAGGCGACGAATTCGTTCAGCACCAGTTTGGTCCCGAAAAACCCGCCCGCGCGCATCGCTTCGGCCCAGTCGGGCGCGCCGAGCAGGCGGAAGATCGGCGCGAAGACATAGCCCAGCACCATCTGGAACGAGAGTTCGGGATGGCCGAACCAGCCGCCGATCCCGCCGACGATGCCATTGGCGAGCGCGACCAGCGCCACAAATGCCAGCACCATCGCGCCGACCATCACCGCGAGCTTCACGCCGGTCTGCGCGCCTTGGGCAGCGGCCATGATGACGTTGGCCGGTCGTTCTTCCTCATCTGGGATCTTGACCTCCTCGGGCTCGACCAGCTGCTCGTCCTTGGGATCGGGCATGATGATCTTGGCCATCACGATCCCGCCCGGCGCCGACATGAAGGCGGCGGCGACCAGGTAATCGATGCGGATGCCCATCGAGGCATAGGCGGCAAGGATCGTGCCCGCGACCCCGGCCATGCCCACGCTCATCAGGCAGAACAGTTGCGATGGGGTCAGCGCGGCGAGATAAGGCCGGATGACCAGCGGACTTTCCGACTGGCCGACAAAGATATTGGAGGCGGCCGAAAGGCTCTCAACCTTGGAAATTCCAGTGATTTTTTCAAGGCCGCCGCCCACCCAGCGGATCACCAGCTGCATGATCCCGAGATAATAGAGCACCGAGATCAGCGCGGCGAAGAAGATGATCACCGGCAAAGCAGAGATGGCAAAGCTGGTACCGCCGATCTCGGGCTTGGCCAGCGGGCCAAACAGGAATTCGGTGCCTTTGTGCGCATAGCCAAGCAGCCCGGCGACGCCGTCGGACACCGCCTTCAGCACCATGTTGCCCTGCGGCACATAGAGCACCAACGCGGCAAACCCGGCCTGCAGCGCAAAGGCTGCACCGACCACGCGTGGGCGGATCGCCTTGCGGTCGGACGAGAGCAGGAAGGCGATTGTCAGGATCAGCACGATCCCAATCAGGCTCATAAGATGTTGCATTGGCTGGACCCGCCCCCGGATGGAATGTTGCGGTGTGAGGTAACGGCTTTGCGAGTGCAGTCAAATCCCCACCCCACTTCCACTCGGACAAATCCCCGGCTAAGCCCGTGCCGATGCAGAACCAGAACATCCAGATCCCGCGGTCGCTTTTCGCCTTTTCGCTGCTTTATGGCGGGCTGTGCGTGCTGGCGGGCGTGCTCGGCACCAAGCTCGCTTCGCTCGGGCATTGGCCGGTGCTGGGCGATCTGGCGGTGGAGAGCGGGATTTTCGCCTTCCTGCTGCTGGTGGTGATGGCCAGCGCGGTATCCGAACTGTTCGGGCAGGACCGCGCCAACCAGCTGGTCCGGCTCGGCTTCATTCCGCTGATTGTCTCGATGGTCCTGCTCACGCTGGTCATCCATGTCGTGCCCCCGGCACCGTTCTGGCACGATCAGGACGCGTTCGCGAAGTTGCTTGGGCAGGGCGCGCGGATGCAGTTTGCTGGCCTTATTTCCTACGGCACGTCGCAGACGCTCAACGTCTATCTGTTTTCGCGGCTGCTCGGCGGGCAGGGCAAGAGCCTGGTGCTGCGCGCGTGGATCGCCAGCCTGCTGAGCCAGGTGGTCGATACCGTGCTGTTCATCACGATCAGCTTTGCGGGCCAAGACTTGCCCATCATGCAGATCATGGAAGGGCAGATCATCTCCAAGCTGGTGCTCTCGACGATCATGGTCCCGCCGCTGATCTGGGTCTTCGTCAAGCTGGGCCGCTGGCTCGACACGATGTAAGCGCGCACCATGACTCAAGCTCACGATCCCGCCATGCTGCTCAAGGCCGAAACGCTGGTCGAAGCATTGCCCTACCTGCAGCGCTATGCTGGCAAGACCTTCGTGGTCAAATACGGCGGCCACGCGATGGGCGATCCCGAACTGGCGCGCACCTTTGCCGAGGATGTGGTGCTGCTGAAGGCAGTCGGGATCAACCCGGTGGTGGTCCACGGCGGCGGTCCGCAGATCGGCGCGATGCTCAAGAAACTGGGGGTCGAAAGCACTTTCGTTGACGGCCTGCGGGTGACCGACAAGGCGACTGCCGAGATCGCCGAGATGGTCCTGTCGGGTTCGATCAACAAGGAACTGGTTGGCTGGATCGCGGGTGCGGGCGGCAAGGCGCTGGGCATCTCGGGCAAAGACGGCGGGCTGGTGATCGCCAGCAAAGTAACCCGCACTACCAAGGACCCGGGCAGCAACATCGAACAGGTGCTCGACCTCGGCTTCGTGGGGGAACCGCAAAGCGTCGATACCAGCATCATCGAAACCGCCAGCGCGGCGGGAATGATCCCGGTGATCGCCCCGATCGCGCCGGGTGCGGACGGGGAGACTTACAACATCAACGCCGACACCATGGCCGGGGCGATTGCTGCCGCATTGGGCGCATCGCGGCTGTTCCTGCTGACCGATGTGGCAGGCGTACTCGACAGGGACGGTGCGCTGCTGACCGATCTCCAGCCGGGCGATATCGCGCGGCTGCAGGCCGAGGGCGCGATCACCGGCGGAATGATCCCCAAACTCGAAACCTGCATCCATGCGGTCGAAGCCGGGTGCGAAGCCGCAGTTGTTTTGGATGGAAGGGTGCCCCACGCGATGCTGCTCGAAATCTTCACTGCAGGCGGCGCCGGGACGCTGATTCGCGCATGAGGCGCCGCGCCATAATTCTCGGAGCTCTGGCGATGGCCGGTTGCCAACCTGCTTCCGAGGAAGTCGATACCCAGGCGGCCGCCTCCAGCGCCGCTCAGGCCGCCGCTGCTGCCAGCGCGGCCGTCCCCGCCGAGGCGAGCCCGAGCGCGAGTGCTAGCCCCGTCGCGGACAAAACCGCGCCGCCCGCGCCGGAACAACCATCGACCTCGCGCGATCCGGGCACGGTGGTGGTCGCCTGGGCCAAAGCGATGACGCTCAAGCAATGGGATGCCGCCTACCTCTATTGGGGCGATCATGGCCAGCGTTCAGGGCTTACCGCGAAGCAATTCGCCGCCAAATGGGGCAAACTCGCCAATCCCGAGTTCGAACTGCATCCCGGCGATACCGAAGGCGGGGCGGGTTCGCTCTATTACACCGCGCCGATCGTGCTGATCGACGGCAAGCGCCACACGCGCGGCGAGATTGTGTTGCGCCGGGTCAACGACGTTGACGGGGCGAGCGCCGAGCAGCTGCGCTGGCACATCGAAAGTCTGACGGTAACGCCCTGAGGTTGCCCTAGGCACCGTACCTCGGGTAAGCGCGCGGCAACCAGGCTTTAGGACGTAACCCCCATGATGCTTTTGGCGCTTATCAACATCATTGATTACCTGATTTCGATCGTGATCATTCTGGTCGTCGTTCAGTTCGTGTTGAGCCTGCTATTCAGCTTCAACGTGGTCGATCGCCACAGCCAATGGGCAGGCGGATTGTGGCAAGCGGTCAATGCCCTGCTTAATCCGGTCCTTCGTCCGATCCAGCGGATGATGCCGGATACTGGCGCGATCGACTTTTCACCCATGGTTCTGATCGTGCTCCTGACCGTGCTGCAGAAGATCCTTGCGGCGCTTGCCATGGCGAGCATCCAGTGAGTGCTGCGGTTATCGACGGCAAAGCTTTCGCCGCAGGGCTGCGCGCCCGGGTGGCGGAATACGCCGCTACCTTCGAACAGAGCGCGGGGCGCAAGGCCGGCCTCGCCGTAGTGCTGGTCGGCGAAGATCCGGCGAGCCAGGTCTATGTCGCCAGCAAGCACAAGGCGACGATCGAATGCGGCATGGCGAGCTTTGAGTACAAGCTGCCCGATGATACCGCGCAGGACACGCTGATCGCGCTGGTCGATCAGCTCAATGCCGATCCCATGGTCGACGGCATCCTGGTCCAGCTCCCGCTGCCGCGCCATCTCGATGAGCAGGCGGTGGTTGAGCGGATTGACCCGGCCAAAGACGTCGACGGGCTCACCCCGGTCAGCACCGGGCGGCTCGCGCTTGGTCTGCCCGGCCTGGTGCCGTGCACCCCGCTGGGCTCGCTGATGCTGCTCAAGGACCGGCTGGGCGATCTGTCGGGGCTCGATGCGGTGGTGATCGGGCGTTCGATCCTGGTCGGCAAGCCGATGGCGCAACTGCTGCTCGCTCAAAGCTGCACAGTGACGATCGCGCACAGCCGCACGAAAAACCTCGCCGAGGTTGTCCGCCGCGCCGATATCGTGGTTGCCGCGGTCGGGCGGCCCGAAATGGTCAAGGGCGATTGGCTGAAGCCCGGCGCGACGGTGATCGATGTTGGCATCAACCGCCTGCCGCCGACCGAAGGCAAGCCCAAGGGGCGGCTGGTTGGCGATGTCGATTTTGCCAGCGCTGCTGCGGTCGCCGAGGCGATCACCCCGGTGCCGGGCGGGGTCGGGCCGATGACTATCGCGGTGCTGCTGCGCAATACTCTGGTCGCGGCGCACCGCAACGCCGGGGTTCCGCTGGCTGACGGGGCGCTCTAACCCGCGCTGGCCACACTTCATCGGGGCGGGTACTGTCCGGTCCATGAAAAAACCGATTCTCCTCCTCGCCGCGCTCGGCCTGATCGCCGGGCCGGCCTTGGCGCGCGATCGCCGCGATGATCGCAGCGGCAATGGCAGTGCCAATCCCAGCGCGGTGGTCGCCGCCGAAATCGCCTTTGCGCAAGCCGCGCAGGACAAGGGCCAGTGGACCGCGTTCCGCGCTACCGCGACCAAGGATGCGGTGATGTTCGTGCCGCAGATGGCCTATGCGCAGGCGTTCCTCGCGGGGAAGGCCGATCCGGCAGCAGCCGTCAAATGGCAGCCGCATCAGGTCTGGTCGAGCTGCGACGGCAGTCTGGCGGTAACCCGCGGCGCGTGGCAGCGCGCCGATGGGTCGGCCGGCTATTTCACCACCGTCTGGCAGCGCCAGAAGGACCTCAAGTACAAATGGGTGCTCGATCAGGGCGAGGCCATGCCGTTTCCGCTCGACGAGCCTGAGATGATCGCCGCGAAGGTCGCCGATTGCCCGGCCGGCTACCGCCCCGAACGCGCGGCCAAGGCCAAGGATTTCAAGGGCAGCCTGCCCGCGCTCGATCCGGCGCACCGCACCGGTGCCTCGCTCGACGGCACGCTGAACTGGGATGTTACCGTCACGCCTGCGGGAGCGCGCCGCTTTGTCGTCACCATGACCAGCGAGGGCAAGGTGCAGACGGTGCAGGACCTGCAGGTCGAAGCGCCCACCAAGTGAATTTGGCCAAATAGATGCTCGACCTGTTCTTTTCCGCTTTCATCACCCTGTTCGTGGTGATCGACCCGCCCGGCTGCGCGCCGATCTATGCCGGGCTGGTCAAGGGCGCGACCCACCGCCAGTCGACAGTCATGGCCGCGCGGGCGTGCTTCATCGCCACCTTGATCCTGCTGGTCTTCGCGCTGTTCGGTGAAAACCTGCTCGGCGCGCTGCACATCGAGCTCAACTCGTTCCGCGTCGCCGGCGGGATCATGCTGTTCGTGATCGCGCTCGACATGGTGTTCGAAAAGCGCACCCAGCGCCGCGAGGAACGGGCCGACAAGATCAAGGCCACCCCCGAAGTGGAAGACGTCTCGGTGTTCCCGATGGCTATGCCGATGATCGCCGGCCCCGGTTCGATCGCCACGATCATGCTGCTCACCCAGCGCGCCCAGGGCACGCAGCAGACGCTGGTCGTGCTCGCCGCGCTGGGGGCAGTGATGGTCCTGACGCTGGCTTCGCTGGCTGCCGCCGGACCGCTGATGAAGCTGCTCGGCACGCGGGTCGAGGCGGTGATCACCCGGCTGCTCGGGGTGCTGCTCGCGGCCTTGGCGGCGCAATATGTGATCGATGGGGTGAAGGCGGTCTTGGCGGGGGTTTAACGCCGCTGACGGCGAATCTCGCACAACACAAAATGTCCGGCGATCCGCTTGTGATAGTACAGCGTCAGCCCGTCGGCCGAAAGGCTCGGCGCTTCGACATGGCCCGAAATGCCAGCCACCGGCTGCGGCGTGCCGAAGGCTTGGCCCAAGCTAGTACGCGCGGCCCGTATGATCACCGGATGCGGATGCACCATGTCCGCCACGCGAGTGAAGAATAGCTCGAGCCCGTCGCGCGAAATTGCCGCCGCATAGTTGAGTGCGCCCTGATTGACTCTGGCCAGCTGGGCATCGCTGTCCGCAACGGCGCGGAAGCCATCGCCGTCTTTGCGCGCGAGCACAATTCTGGCGCTGTCCGGGTAGGGTTTGCCGCTGAACCGGCCTTCACTGACCCACAACGATTGGCCATCCCACGCGACTTCGGCGTCGAACTGGACGATCCCGGGGCGCTGCGGTGAAACCCCCGGCACCAATTCAGGCGCGCCGCGGCCGCCATTGCCGGCGCGGTAAAGCGTGGACAAGCTTTGCGCATAGCTGCGCAGCGAGATGAAATAGAGCACGCCGGAACGGTCAAGGCTGGCCACCCCGTCAAGCGTCTTGCTGTTCGCCTGGGCCAGCGTCACGGGCTTGGCAAAGCTGCCATCGGCCTTGCGCTGGGCGCTGAACAGATCGGTATCGAAGCCCGGCGCATTGCTCGAATTGAACAGCAACTGGCGGCCGTCAGCCGCGATGAACGGCTCCATAGCGTCGCCTGAGAGGCCCGGCAGAACAATCTGCTGTTCGCCCTTGAAGCCTTGATAGGCCGCCGGTGCCGGTGCCGGCGTAAGCGCCTGCAACGCTGCCATGCCACTGCCGAGACCGGCGGTCAGGACCGCCATAATGCGCAGCCTGGCGGCGATCACTGCAGCGTCACCCGGCCATCGTCGTTGTCGTGGCGGCCGAAGAATTGCATCAGCTGCACCAGCAGCTCGCAGCGTGCGCTGAGGCCCTCCGCCTCCAGCAAAGCCTGCTTGGCCGCCGCATCGAACGGGGCGATCTGGCTGACCCCGTCGATCAGCGATTCGTCATCCAGTCGCGCCACCGCGTCCCAATCGA
This sequence comes from Sphingomonadaceae bacterium, assembly GCA_025359685.1. Taxonomy (GTDB): domain Bacteria; phylum Pseudomonadota; class Alphaproteobacteria; order Sphingomonadales; family Sphingomonadaceae; genus Novosphingobium. The sequence goes on from JANYEY010000115.1 coordinate 17,014, forward strand.
CCGCATAGCCTTGCGCATCGGCAAAGCGCCGCGCCTCGCGCTCGAAACTGGCGCGTTCGACCGCGGCCAACGCGGGCTCGTCTTCCTCACCGAGCAGGTCGGCCTCAATCTGGCGGAACGGAGTGGCGACGACCAATTCGCGCACTATTCGGAACCGCGCCTCCCCTTCGAGCACGAGGTTGAACCGTCCGTCGTCTAGCGCTTCGAATTCACCGATCTTGCCGATGCAGCCGACCCGGTACAGCGGTGCGCCTTCCTCAGCCCCGGAACTCTTCAAAGAAACGCGCGGCTGGATCATCCCGATCAGCCGGTCGCGCGCCAGGGCATCCTTGATCAGCGCCTTGTAACGCGGCTCGAAGATGTGCAGCGGCAGTTGCAATCCCGGAAACAGGATCGCGCCGGGCAGAGGGAAGATCGAAACCCGCACTAGGGTCAGGACTCATTGATCATAACCAGTAGCAGCAGGTTGCTGCGATTGAGATGGCGGACATGAAGGTATGGGCGCAGCGGTCGTAGCGGGTCGCGACGCGGCGCCAGTCTTTGATCCTGGCGAAGACGTTTTCGAT
>JANYEY010000035.1 GCA_025359685.1 Sphingomonadaceae bacterium
GATCGACCGAAGTGGCGATCGCGGTCGGGCCGGTGAACAAGTCACCGATCCCGGCATAGTCCGTGTCCTTGATGGCAAGCTTGGCAAGACGGTTCTTCGCCACCTTGTACGATGCACCGGCATCGCGAATCTTTCCGCGCAGGGCGGTGGACTGGGCCACCGTCAAGCCGAGGTTGCGGGCGATGATAACCACCCCAACTTCAGAAAAGACCGCGTTGAGCGATGCGACCGATTCGGCTTTCTGCGAACGATCCATGCCTAACTCCTTCAAAATGGCTGCTGGGGCTGGGCCCCGACAACCGGCTACGTTGTCTGCGATGCTTTACGCACCGCAGGCGATTCCGTTCGAAGGGGAAGGAGGGCGCCGATAACGCCGTGCCGGGCCGCACAGCTGCGCGAACCTGCAAAAATCTCTGTCCCCGCCTAGGCTGCAAATTAAGGAGGGAACCTCCAGCAACTGTCTCGGACGGTTGACCCGTGCGCGAACGCACCGGTCAGGCGGGCCACTAGCATTGCGGCGCGCAGAGTCAAGCATCGGGTCCAGCATCGGCGCGCTTACGCTTCGTTAACCATATGCTGCGAAGCCATGCGCATGACGACTGCCACCCCCATTGCCGCCTTGCCCCGCTGGATCACCCCGGCGCGGCTCGACCGGTTTGAGCAGGTCACCATCGTGCTGCTGTGGATGCTGCTCGCCTGGCGGGTGCTGCACTCGCCCAATGTTTTCGCGCCGCTGGTCATGGTCACCGAAACGACGGTGATGGGGTTCGTGCTGATCCGCCGCCCGACGACAAATATCTCGCTCAAGCTGGGTGACTGGCTGCTGGCGATCACCGCGACGTATGCGCCGCTGCTGATCGTTCCCGCCGGATCACCGGTGCCGCTGCTCGCCCCGCTCGCAGTGGCGCTGTGGGGTTTTGGCACGCTGGTGCAGTTTTCGGGCAAGCTGTTCCTGCGCCGCAGTTTCGGCATCGCGCCGGCCAACCGCGGGATCAAGACCGACGGGATGTACCGGTTCGTGCGCCATCCGATCTATGCCGGTTATCTGTTCGGGCACATCGGCACGCTGCTGTTGATGCCCAGCCTGACCAACTTTGCGATCTATGCGATCGGCTGGTGGGCCCAGATCCTGCGGATCCTGGCCGAGGAACGCCTGCTGAGCGAAGACCCTGCGTACCGCGAATTTATGACCAAGACGCGCTGGCGGCTGATCCCCGGCATTTTCTAAGAGCTTACCCGCCGTGGGGGCGGACAAAGAAGGGCGGCGCTTCGGGGGAAGCGCCGCCCTTTTGATATTGTGAACGGCGCTTGAAGGTAGCAATGAAGAATGGTAGTACAGCAGGCGTTCAAGAAAGCACTGCAATGTCCATACAGATCAATATCAAGAACCAGAAAGCTCGTGAGTTGGTTGACGAGATTGTCATGCGCACAGGCGAAAGCGTGACCGAAGCCGTGACCGCAGCGCTGCAGAAGCGCCTGAACGAGCTGACCCGTGAGGAGAAAATGGCACGGGTACGGGCGCTGACCAAGGGGCTTGCCGATCACTGGGTGGAGCCTTGGAAGTCCATGGATCACGGCGACATTCTGTATGACGAATTGGGCATGCCGAAGTGATCATCGATTCCTCGGTGCTGATCGCCATCTTAAAGGAGGAGCCCGAATCCGAGGGTTTCTTGGCAAGCATGGCCCGCGCGGATTCGCTCGAAATGTCGGCGGCGACGTATCTCGAAACGGGAATCGTGGCAGACCGCAACAAGGACGCGCTCCTATCCGGGCGTGTCGATGAAATCATTGACATTTTCGCCATCACCATCGCCCCCGTCACCGAAGCCCACGCCAAACGCGCCCGCGCTGCCTATCGTCAATACGGCAAAGGCAGCGGCCACCGCGCCGGGCTAAATTTCGGTGACTGCTTTTCCTACGCGCTGGCCATGGAGCACCCGGAGCCGCTGTTGTTCAAAGGCCTGGATTTTGGCGCGACGGATGTAATCGTGGCCTGAAGCCTGCAACTCGCTCGCTCCGTTTGACAATCGGGCACCCCAAACCTATATGCGCACCTCGCTCGGCGCTTCGAGCAAGGCGGGTCCATGCGCGGGGACCTTCCACGAAAGGAAGCGGCGGGTTTTCCTGACGACGCAAGGCTGCGGGCTGCAGCACCCTTCCAGGGTGCTCATTGCCATGCGGCCTTTCTTGCGTCTGGCGGAGCCACCAACCCGTGCGTGGCATTATTTCACGCCAGAAGTCAGAATGTTTCTGGCTCGGCGCTCAAGCAAAGAGGCAAGACCCCTCCCATGGCGAAAAAGGCTTCCACTCCTCTCCCCGGCGCGCGCGCCGCGGCGAAGAAGCGCATCCGCAAGATCTTCGGCGACATCCACGAAGTGGTGAAGATGCCGAACCTGATCGAGGTGCAGCGCGAAAGCTATGAGCAGTTCCTGCGTTCCGACCCCGCCATCGGTTATGTTTCGGGACTGGAAAAGACGCTGCGCTCGGTCTTCCCGATCCGCGACTTTGCCGGGACCAGCGAGCTGGACTTCGTCCACTACGAACTGGAAGACCCCAAGTACGACACCACCGAGTGCCGCCAGCGCGGGATCACCTACTCCGCGCCGATGAAAGTCACGCTGCGCCTGATCGTGTTCGAGGTCGATGCCGAAACCGAAACCCGCTCGGTCCTCGATATCAAGGAGCAGGACGTCTACATGGGCGACATGCCGCTCATGACCGACAACGGCACCTTCGTGATCAATGGCACCGAACGCGTGATCGTCAGCCAGATGCACCGTTCGCCGGGCGTATTGTTCGACCATGATCGCGGCAAGACCCATTCCAGCGGCAAGTATCTGTTCGCCGCGCGCGTCATTCCCTACCGCGGTTCGTGGCTCGATTTCGAATTCGACGCCAAGGACATCGTCAACGTCCGGATCGACCGCAAGCGCAAGCTGCCGGTCACCGCGCTGCTGCACGCGCTTGGTCTCGATGACGAAGCGATCCTCAACCACTTCTATCAGACCGTGCTGTGGAAGCGCGGCCAGGGCGGCTGGGTGCTGCCTTATGCGCCCGATCAGTGGCGCGGCCAAAAGCCGACCTTTGACATCGTCGATGCGAAGTCGGGCGAGATCATTTTCGCCAACGGCACCAAGATCAGCCCGCGCGCTGCCAACAAGGCGGAAAAGGACGGCCTCACCGACCTGCTCATCCCGACCGAGGAAATCTTCGGCCGCTATGCCGCGCGCGACCTGATCGACGAGTCGACCGGCCGCATCTACATCGAGACCGGTGACGAAGTTTCGCCGGAAAACCTCGACATGCTCGACAAGGCGGGGATCGACCAGCTCGAACTGCTCGACATCGATCACGTGTCAACCGGGCCGTGGATCCGCAACACGCTCAAGGCCGACAAGGCTCCTGACCGCGATCATGCGCTGGCTGACATCTACCGGGTCATGCGCCCGGGCGAACCGCCGACGCGCGAAACCGCCGAAGCCCTGTTCGAAGGCCTGTTCTTCGATGGCGAGCGTTATGACCTCTCGGCCGTGGGCCGGGTCAAGCTCAACATGCGCCTCCAGCTCGACGCTGAAGATACGGTCACCACGCTGCGGACCGAGGACATCCTCGCCGTGGTCAAGGAACTGGTGAACCTCAAGGACGGCAAGGGCGAAGTTGACGACATCGACAACCTCGGCAACCGCCGCGTCCGTTCGGTCGGCGAACTGCTTGAAAACCAGTACCGCGTTGGCCTCCTGCGCATGGAGCGCGCGGTCAAGGAACGGATGAGCTCGGTCGATGTCTCGACCGTGATGCCCAACGACCTGATCAACGCCAAGCCGGCTGTGGCGGCCGTGCGTGAATTCTTCGGCTCGTCGCAGCTGTCGCAGTTCATGGACCAGACCAACCCGCTGTCGGAAGTCACCCACAAGCGCCGCGTCTCGGCACTTGGGCCAGGCGGCCTGACCCGCGAACGCGCCGGCTTTGAAGTCCGCGACGTTCACCCGACCCACTATGGCCGGATCTGCCCGATCGAAACGCCGGAAGGCCCGAACATCGGCCTGATCAACTCGCTGTCGACCTTCGCCCGGGTCAACAAGTACGGCTTCATCGAAACCCCGTACCGCAAGGTGATCGACGGCAAGGTGACCGCCGACGTGGTCTACCTTTCGGCCATGGAAGAGCAGAAGCACACCGTGGCGCAGGCCTCGGCCGAGCTCAACGCCGACGGTTCGTTCGTCGAAGACCTCGTTTCGGCGCGTGACAGCGGCGAATTTGTGATGAGCCCGCGCGATCTGGTGACTCTGATGGACGTCAGCCCCAAGCAGCTCGTCTCGGTTGCAGCTTCGCTGATCCCGTTCCTCGAAAACGATGACGCCAACCGCGCGCTGATGGGGTCGAACATGCAGCGCCAGGCGGTGCCGCTGGTCCAGGCCGAAGCGCCGTTTGTCGGCACCGGCATGGAAGCCACCGTGGCGCGCGACTCCGGCGCAGCCATTGGGGCTCTTCGCGGCGGGATCGTCGATCAGGTCGACGCGACCCGCATCGTGATCCGCGCAGCCGGCGATATCGAAGCCGGTCAATCGGGCGTGGACATCTACACGCTGCAGAAGTTCCAGCGTTCGAACCAGAACACCTGCATCAACCAACGTCCGCTGGTGAAGGTGGGTGAAGTGATCGAGGAAGGCACGATCATCGCCGACGGTCCCTCGACCGAGCTGGGCGAACTGGCGCTGGGCCGCAACAGCCTGGTCGCGTTCATGCCGTGGAACGGCTACAACTACGAAGACTCGATCCTGATCAGCGAACGCATCGTCAAGGATGACGTGTTCACCTCGATCCACATCGAAGAATTCGAAGTGATGGCGCGCGACACCAAGCTTGGGCCAGAAGACATCACCCGCGATATCCCGAATGTCGGCGAGGAAGCGCTACGCAGCCTCGACGAAGCGGGCATCGTCTACATCGGTGCCGAAGTGCACCCGGGCGATATCCTGGTCGGCAAGATCACGCCGAAGGGCGAAAGCCCGATGACGCCGGAAGAAAAACTGCTGCGCGCGATCTTCGGCGAAAAGGCTTCGGACGTGCGCGATACCTCGCTCAAGCTGCCCCCCGGCGTCGCTGGTACGGTGGTCGAAGTGCGCGTGTTCAACCGCCACGGGATCGAGATCGACGATCGTACCCGCGCCATCCAGAACGAGGAAATCGAACGCCTCGCCAAGGACCGCGAAGACGAACGCGGCATCTTGAACCGCGCCACTTACAATCGCTTGCGCGACATGCTGATGGGCCAGGTTGCCGCAGCGGCGCCCAAGGGCTTCAAGAAGGGCGATACCATTTCGGACGAGAACCTCGCCGAAGTCGAACGTCACGAATGGTGGAAGTTTGCGGTTGCCGATGACCGGGCTCAGGGCCAGCTCGAAGCGGTCAAGACCCAGTACGACGAGACCATCAAGACGATCCAGGAGAAGTTCGAGGACCGCAAGGAGAAGCTCGAACGCGGTGACGAACTCGCCCCGGGCGTGCTCAAGATGGTCAAGGTCTTCGTCGCGGTGAAGCGCAAGCTGCAGCCGGGCGACAAGATGGCCGGGCGTCATGGCAACAAGGGTGTGATTTCGCGCATCCTGCCGGCCGAAGACATGCCGTTCCTCGCGGACGGCACCCCGGTCGACATCGTGCTTAACCCACTGGGTGTGCCGAGCCGCATGAACGTCGGGCAGATCTTCGAAACCCACCTTGGCTGGGCGGCGCGAGGGTTAGGCCAGCAGGTCACTGCGGCGCTTGAGGAATGGCGCCATGCCAACCCCAATCCCGAAGCCATGGCTCCGCCGACCGCGCTGGTCGACAAGCTCAAGGAGATCTACGGGCCCAACTATCACGCCGAAATCGAGGCACGGTCCACCGACGAAATCGTCGAAATGGCATCGTACCTCAAGAACGGCGTGCCGATGGGAACCCCGGTGTTTGACGGCGCGCGCGAAGCCGATGTTTCGGCGATGCTCGAAATGGCCGGGCTCGACACCTCGGGTCAGGTCACGCTGTATGACGGGCGCACCGGCGATGCCTTCGACCGCAAGGTCACCGTGGGCTACATCTACATGCTCAAGCTGCACCACTTGGTCGACGACAAGATCCACGCGCGTTCGATCGGGCCTTACAGCCTCGTCACCCAGCAGCCGCTGGGCGGTAAGGCGCAGTTCGGCGGACAGCGGTTCGGCGAAATGGAAGTCTGGGCGCTGCAGGCTTACGGCGCGGCCTACACCTTGCAGGAAATGCTCACGGTGAAGTCCGATGACGTGGTCGGGCGAACCAAGGTCTACGAAGCGATCGTCAAGGGTGACGACAGCTTCGAGGCCGGCATTCCGGAAAGCTTCAACGTGCTCGTCAAGGAAATGCGCAGCCTTGGCCTCAACGTCGAGCTGTCCTCGCTGACCAGCGGCGACGACGACGATTACGCGGAGGCGGCGGAATAGCCGGAAACGGGGCGGCCTGATCTTGACGAAAGATTGGGGCGCCCCCGACCTGCCAACCGCCCAACACATTCACCCCTAGAGGGAAAACGACATGAACGACCTCAGCAAATTCACCAACCAGATGGCGAAGCCCGAAACCTTCGACCAGATCCAGATCGGCCTTGCCAGCCCCGAGCGCATTCGCTCGTGGTCGTTCGGCGAAATCAAGAAGCCCGAGACGATCAACTACCGGACCTTCAAGCCCGAGCGTGACGGCCTGTTCTGCGCGCGCATCTTCGGTCCGGTGAAGGATTACGAGTGCCTGTGCGGCAAGTACAAGCGCATGAAGTACAAGGGCGTCGTCTGCGAAAAGTGCGGCGTGGAAGTGACCGTGACCAAGGTCCGCCGTGAGCGGATGGGCCACATCGAACTCGCCGCTCCCGTGGCGCACATCTGGTTCCTCAAGTCGCTGCCTTCGCGCATCGGCCTGCTGCTCGACATGCAGCTGAAGCAGCTTGAGCGTATCCTCTACTTCGAAAGCTATGTGGTGATCGAGCCGGGCCTGACCCCGCTTGAGCCCTATCAGCTGCTGACCGAGGACGAACTTTACGGCTATCAGGATGAATACGGCGAGGACGCCTTCTCGGCCGGGATCGGCGCCGAAGCGGTCAAGCATATGCTGATGAGCCTCGACCTGGTCAAAGAGCGCGACGACCTGATGGAAGAGCTGCGCACCACCAAGAGCGAACTCAAGCCCAAGAAGATCATCAAGCGCCTCAAGGTCGTCGAAAGCTTCATCGATTCGGGCAACAAGCCCGAATGGATGATCCTCGAAGTCGTGCCGGTCATTCCGCCCGAACTGCGCCCGCTGGTGCCTTTGGACGGCGGCCGGTTCGCGACCTCGGATCTCAACGATCTCTATCGCCGCGTGATCAACCGCAACAACCGCCTGAAGCGCCTGATCGAACTGCGCGCGCCGGACATCATCGTCCGCAACGAGAAGCGCATGCTGCAGGAAGCCGTTGACGCGCTGTTCGACAACGGCCGCCGCGGCCGCGTGATCACCGGCGCCAACAAGCGTCCGCTGAAGTCGCTGTCCGATATGCTCAAGGGCAAGCAGGGCCGCTTCCGCCAGAACCTGCTCGGCAAGCGCGTCGACTATTCGGGCCGTTCGGTGATTGTTACCGGGCCGGAACTGAAGCTGCACCAGTGCGGCCTGCCGAAGAAGATGGCGCTCGAGCTGTTCAAGCCGTTCATCTACGCGCGGCTCGATGCCAAGGGTCTGTCGATGACCCTGAAGCAGGCCAAGAAGTGGGTCGAAAAGGAACGCAAGGAAGTCTGGGACATCCTGGATGAAGTGATCCGCGAACACCCGGTGCTGCTCAACCGTGCGCCGACGCTGCACCGTCTGGGCATCCAGGCGTTCGAACCGGTGCTGATCGAGGGCAAGGCGATCCAGCTGCACCCGCTGGTCTGCTCGGCCTTCAACGCCGACTTCGACGGTGACCAGATGGCGGTCCACGTGCCGCTTTCGCTGGAAGCCCAGCTTGAAGCCCGCGTGCTGATGATGTCGACCAACAACATCCTCAGCCCCGCCAACGGCAAGCCGATCATCGTTCCTTCGCAGGACATGGTCCTGGGGCTCTATTACCTTTCGATGGACCGCCAGGGCGAGCCGGGCGAAGGCATGCTGCTGGCCGACATGGCCGAAGTGCACCAGGCCCTCGGCGTGGGCGCGGTGACGCTCCACTCAAAGGTTGTCGCCCGCGTGTGGCAGACCGACGAACAGGGCAAGCAGTTCCAGAAGCGGTTCGAAACCACGCCTGGCCGCATGTTGATCGGCGAGTGCCTGCCCAAGAGCCACACCGTCCCGTTCGACGTCGTCAACCGCCTTCTGACCAAGAAGGAAATCGGCGACGTGATCGATCAGGTCTATCGTCACACCGGCCAGAAGGACACCGTCCTGTTTGCCGACGCGATCATGGCGCTGGGCTTCCGCAACGCCTTCAAGGCCGGGATCTCGTTCGGCAAGGACGACATGATCATCCCCGACAGCAAGGTGGCACTGGTCGAAGAGACCAAGGCGCTGGTGGCTGATTACGAACAGCAGTATCAGGACGGCCTGATCACCCAGCAGGAAAAGTACAACAAGGTGATCGATGCCTGGAGCCGCTGCGGCGACCAGGTGGCGAACGCCATGATGGACGAAATCCGCGCGACGCCATTGGATGCGAACGGCCGTGAGGCGCAGGTCAACTCGATCTACATGATGAGCCACTCGGGCGCGCGTGGTTCACCAACCCAGATGAAGCAGCTGGCGGGTATGCGCGGGCTGATGGCCAAGCCTTCGGGCGAGATCATCGAAACCCCGATCATCTCGAACTTCAAGGAAGGGCTGACCGTCCTTGAATACTTCAACTCCACTCACGGCGCCCGCAAGGGCCTCGCGGATACCGCGCTCAAGACCGCGAACTCGGGTTACCTGACCCGCCGACTGGTCGATGTGTCGCAGGACTGCGTGGTGGTGATCGAGGATTGCGGGACCGAACGCGCGCTGGAAATGCGCTCGATCGTCCAGGGCGGCGCGGTAATCGCCTCGCTCGCCGAACGCATCCTTGGCCGCACCTTGGCCGAAGACATTGCCGACAAGGATGGCACGGTCATCGCCGGCAAGGGCGCACTGCTCGACGAAGCCGCAGTGGCTGCGATCGAAGCCACCGGGCTTCAGGCCGCGCGGATCCGCTCACCGCTGATCTGCGAAGCCGAACAAGGCGTTTGCGCAACTTGCTACGGCCGTGATCTCGCCCGCGGGACCCCGGTCAACATCGGCGAAGCGGTTGGCGTTATCGCCGCCCAGTCGATTGGCGAACCCGGCACCCAGCTGACGATGCGGACCTTCCACATCGGCGGCGCGGCGCAGGTCAACGAACAGTCGCACCTTGAGGCGATCTGCGATGGCTCGGTGACATACCGCGACATCCCGACCATCGTCGACAAGCGCGACCGCATGCTCAGCCTTGCCCGCAGCGGCGAGATTGTGGTGCTCGACAGCGAAGGGCGTGAGCGCGCGATCCACCGCGTGCCTTACGGTACTCACCTGCTGTTGAAGGACGGGTCGAAGGTCAAGGAAGGCCAGCGGCTCGCCGAATGGGATCCGTTCACCACCCCGGTGATCACCGATCAGTCCGGCATTGTGAAGTACCAGGACCTGGTTGACGCACGCACCCTGACCGAAGCGACCGACGAAGCCACGGGCATGACCAGCCGCGTGGTGACCGAAAATCGCTCGACCAGCCGCGGCAAGAAGGAGGATCTGCGTCCGCGCCTGACCCTGCTCGATGCCAATTCGGGTGAGGCCGCTCGCTACATGATGGCGCCGGGCACGACGCTCTCGGTCGAGGACGGCCAGATGGTTGAAGCGGGCGACATCCTTGCCCGTGCCAGCCGCGAAGCCGCCAAGACTCGCGACATCACCGGCGGTCTGCCGCGCGTAGCCGAACTGTTCGAAGCGCGCAAGCCCAAAGACAATTCGATCATCGCCAAGATTGCCGGACGGATCGAATTCGTTCGCGACTACAAGGCCAAGCGCAAGATCGCGATCATTCCCGAGGAAGGCGATCCGGTCGAATACCTGATCCCCAAATCGCGGGTGATCGACGTGCAGGAAGGCGATTACGTCAAGAAGGGCGACAACCTGATTTCGGGATCGCCTGACCCGCACGACATTCTGGAAGTGCTCGGGGTTGAGGCGCTCGCCGAATACCTCGTCGCGGAAATCCAGGAAGTGTACCGCTTGCAGGGCGTGAAGATCAACGACAAGCACATCGAGGTGATCGTTCGCCAGATGCTGCAGAAGGTTGAAATCACCGACGGCGGCGACACCACGCTGCTGGCCGCCGAACAGGTCGATCGTGAGGAAATGGACGAATACAACGCCAAGCTGGAACCGGGCCAAAAGCCCGCTGTCGGCAAGCCCGTGCTGCTCGGCATCACCAAGGCCTCGCTCCAGACCCGCTCGTTCATCTCGGCCGCCTCGTTCCAGGAAACCACCCGGGTGCTCACTCAGGCGGCGGTCGAGGGCAAGAAGGACTCGCTGATCGGGCTCAAGGAAAACGTTATCGTCGGCCGGCTTATCCCGGCAGGCACCGGCGCCGGCATGAACCGCTTGCGGGTTGCTGCCTCAAGCCGCGACGCTGCGCTGCGCGCGCAGTACCGCAGCTTGCAGGAAAGCCTGATCGCGCCTGCAAGCGCAGCTGAAGAGCATGCCGCCGAACTGGCGCAGGGCCCTGAAGCGGCGATCGGTGACGATCCGCTGGCAGCGGTTGAAGGCGCAACCCATGGCAGCGATGCCGATGCGGGCGATTACCTCAACGCCGAGGCCGCCGACGGCGAATAAGCCTTAGGCTAAACTAACAACAAGGCCCCGCCGGAGCGATCCGGCGGGGCTTTTTGTTGGCCTCTTGACGATGCCGCGCGCTTCGGGTCTTGGCATCGCGGGGGGTTCAGGATGTCCGCAAGTCTCAAGATCCACGAATTCAGCGACGAGCTGGCGCAGGCGTTCCACGACATCAACGCCGAATGGATCACCGCGATGTTCGCGATGGAGGACACCGACCGCAAGGTCCTCGAACACCCCCGGCGCGAAATCATCGATCGCGGCGGGACGATCCTGTTCATCGAAGCACCGGGGAAGGGCGTGGTCGGCATCTGCGCGCTCCAGCAAACCTCGCCGGGCAAGTTCGAGTTGACCAAGATGGGCGTGACCGAGGCCGCACGCGGGCTGAAGGCGGGCGAGGCGCTGCTTGCGGCGATGATCGAACGCGCCCGCGCAATGGGCGCGCAGCAACTCTACCTCCTCACCAACCGCAAGTGCGCGGCGGCGATCCACCTCTACGAGAAGGCCGGGTTCCGCCATGACAGCGGGATCATGGCGCAATACGGCGCGCGCTATGCGCGGTGCGACGTGGCGATGGATTACCCGCTTTAGAAGTTGGCGGTTTCGCGGTCATGCGCTGCAACCACTGCGCGCGACACCGCCTGCATCATTTCCATCCGCGACTTGATCGGCAGGCGGGTTTCACCGATCAGCACCGCTACGCCGTAGCGCGTGCCGTCGGGTGCCTGAAACACCGCGACATCGTTGTAGCCGGTAGCGACGCCAGCCAGCTCCTGCCCGGTCCCGGTCTTGTGATAAACCGTCCAGCCCGGCGGGATCGCGCCCTTGAGGCGCTGCGGCCCGCTTTTTGAATGCTGCATGATGCCGAGCAGGACTTGCGTAGAGCCCAGCGACAACAACTGCCCGCGCGCCAGCTTGCCCAGCGCCCCGGCAATCCCCGCCGGGGTCGCCCCGTCGAGCGGATCGGCGATGTAAGTGGCGAGCAGTTTCTTGCGCAGCCCGATCGGCAATTTCGCGCGCGCCTCTTCGAATTTGAAGCCGGTGGCGAGATCGGGGGTCCAGGTCAGCCCCGCGATATGGCTCTGCAGCAGCCGCTCGCCGGGACCGAAGCGCACCCCGGTAATCCCGCGCTGGACCAGCACCGTGCGGACGTGATCGGGCCCGCCGACGCGCCACAGCAGCTTGTCGTTGGCCATGTTGTCGGACAGCGACAGCGCATCGGCCATCAGCTGCTGCGCGGGCAAGGTCAGCGAGCCTTGCTTGAGCACCGTCCAGCGCAGCGGCTGATTGAACACCACCTGGTCTTCGGGGCGCAGCGTGATCGGTTCGTCCAGCCGCAACTGGCCGCGGTCGGCGGCATCGAGCACGCTGATCGCCACCCACAGTTTCGAAACGCTCTGTTGCGGGAAATACTGATCGAGCCGCTCGCCCACCATCCAGTCGCAACCGGCCTGTGTCACCGCGATACCAACCTTGCCGTCGAAGGCTTGCGCGATTCCCGACAGATCCTGCTGCAGCTCGGCCGGCCGCTTGCCGCAGCGCACCGGCGCGGCGGGGGCGTGGGCGAAAGCCTGCGGGATCCCTTGGAGCAGCCGCGCCCCGGGGACCACACCTGGTTTGGTCAGCGCCAGGCCGACATAGCCGGCCACAGCACAGGCAAGCACCAGCACCCAGCGCCGCCGCGCCGGGCGGCGGGTTCGCAGGGTTTGGCCTAGGGAGATGGTTTCGTCGCGGCGCAGGTGCATGGTTCACTGCGCGAGATAGGGCGGGTGATCTGCAAAGCGAAGGGCCGGCGCGACGGACCGTGCAGTTTTTCCCGGCAAGTTTCGGAACCGATGGGGCGGTTAGGTGTACGCCAACTCTTCCAGCGCGCCGAACGCGGCCAGCGCTCCAGGATCGCCGAACGGAGCCATCTGGCTCATGAACACACCGCCCACCTGCTTTGCGGGATCGAACCAGTAATACGAATTGAAGATCCCCGCCCAGGCAAGGCTGCCGGGCGATCGGCCATGCGAGCCCTGTTCGGGATTGATCAGGAAGCCCAGGCCCCAGCCGGTATGCTGGTCGGGGAAGGTATCGTAGGGCGAGGCGAATTCGGGCATCGCGCTGCCCATCTTGCCCGCGCGCAACGGAGCGACCTGATTGCGGGTCATCTCGGCGATCGTTTCGGCTTTCAGGATGCGCGCGCCATCAAGCTCGCCGCCGCGCAGCAGCATGCGCACGAACCGGGCATAGTCGGCTGCGGTCGAGGACAAACCGCCGCCGCCCATGTGGAATTCCCCGCCGCCCAGCACCGCGGGGTTGATTTCCCAGCCGCCCCCGGCAGCGCGGACGTGGACCTTGGCGGCATCGGCGGGCATTTCGGGCCGGAACGCGGTGGCATTCATCCCCAATGGTCCGGTCACATGCTCAGCGAAATAGTCGCCCAGCGTCTGCCCGGCGACCGCCTCGACCGCCTGCCCGACCCAGTCGGTCGCGACTGAGTATTCCCAGCTTTCACCGGGATCGAACATCAGCGGCATGCGGATCGAGTTGAGCGAGCCGGGTTCGGGCATTCTGGTGGCCGCGTACCAGCCGAGCACTTCGGGATGGATGAAGAAATAGCCGAGGCCTGCGGTGTGGGTCAGCAGGTGGCGCAAAGTGATCGGCCCCTTGGCGGGGCGCAGCTGCGGCTTACCGTCCGGCCCGGTGCCCAGCATCACCTGCGGATTGGCGAGATCGGGCAGCACCAAGCCGATATCGCTATCGAGGCTCAGTCGGCCCTGCTCGACCAACTGCATCGCCGCCACCGAGGTCACCGCCTTGGTCATCGAGGCAATCTGGAACAGCGTGTCCTCACGCATCGGCACGTGGCCGACCGCGTCAGCCTCGCCCACAGCGCGGGCGAAGCGCACGCCATCGGGATCGACGATCATCCCGACCGCGCCGGGGATGTTGGCAGCGGCAACCGCCGCATCGAACTGTGCTGGATCCATCATGCGCATTGGCTAACGCGTTCGCCCAGCTTAGGGAAGCTCTCATGGTCGATACGCTCTCCATCACGCTAGCCCAGCTCAACCAATCGGTCGGCGACATCGCCGGCAATGCCGCGGCGATGCTGCGCGCGCGCGAACAGACCGGGGCGAGCGACCTGATCGTCTTCCCGGAGATGCAGCTGATCGGCTACCCGGCCGAGGACCTGGTCCTGAAGCCTGCACTTGTTGAGCGCGCCGCTGCGGAACTGGAGGCCATGGCCAAAGTCACCGCCGACGGCGGCCCGGCGATGCTGGTCGGCTCGATCTTCGTGATCGACGGCGCATTGCATAACGGGGTGGCGCTGCTCGATGGGGGCAAGGTCGCGGCGATCCGCCTGAAGCACGAACTTCCCAATTACGGCACCTTCGACGAGGTCCGGCTGTTCCAGCCCGGCCCCCTGCCCGAACCGATCGTGTTCAAGGGCGTGATGATCGGGCTGCCGATCTGCGAAGATATCTGGCATCCCGACGTGTGCCGACACTTGGCGGATTTCGGCGCCGAGCTGCTGCTCTGCATCAACGGCAGCCCTTACGAGATCGACAAGGACACGCTGCGGATCGACGGGGTGGCTAAGCGCCGCGCGGTCGATACCGGGCTGCCGCTGGCCTACCTCAACCGCGTCGGCGGGCAGGACGAGCTGGTGTTCGACGGGGCGAGCTTCGTGGTCAATGGCGACGGCGGGCTCGCGGTGCAGCTGACCGACTGGGAAGAGCAGGTCATCACCACGCGTTGGACTCGCACTGCAAACGGCTGGCGCTGCGACCGGGGCGAGCTGGCAGTGCTCGCCGACCACCCTGAGGACATCTATTGCGCGATGGTGCTGGCACTGCGCGACTATGTCGACCGCAACCGCTTCCCTGGCGTAGTGCTGGGCCTGTCAGGCGGGATAGACAGCGCGATCTGCGCCGCGATCGCCGCCGACGCGCTGGGCCCGGAGCGGGTCTGGTCAGTCATGCTCCCCAGCCGTTTCACCAGCCAGCTCAGCCTCGACTTGGCGACCGAGTGCGCAACGATGATCGGCTGCCGCTATGACACCATCCCGATCAGCCCGGCGGTCGATGCCTTCGATACGATGCTGGAAGGCACCTTTGCCGACGTGAACGTCGATATTACCGAGGAGAACGTCCAGTCGCGCATCCGCGGGGTTACCCTGATGGCGCTGTCGAACAAATTCGGGCCGATGCTGCTGACCACTGGCAACAAGAGCGAAATGAGCGTCGGCTATGCGACAATCTATGGCGACATGGCGGGCGGCTACAATCCGCTCAAGGACGCCTACAAGATGACCGTCTTCGCGATCAGCGAATGGCGCAACACGCACAAGCCGAAGATTGGCCTCGGCCCGGATGGCCCGGTGATGCCACATGAAATCATCACCCGGCCCCCATCGGCCGAGCTGCGCCCCGACCAGAAGGACGAGGATTCGTTGCCGCCCTATCCGGTGCTCGACAAGATCCTGCTGGGCTTGGTCGAACACGAGAAGAGCGTCGACCAGCTCGTCGCCGAAGGGCTCGACCGCGACACCGTGGTGCGGATCGAGCGCCTGCTCTACGTCGCCGAATACAAGCGCCGCCAGGCCCCGCCGGGGGTCAAGCTGGGCACGCGCAACTTCGGGCGAGACCGGCGCTATCCGATCACGAATGCGTTCCGGAGCGGCTAGGCGCCGCGCGCGTCACGCCGCCGCAACCTCGACGCTTTCCTCATCGGCGGCCTCGATCAGCTTCTTCTCGAGCGCTTTCAGCCGAGTCATCGAATCGACCTTCTCCCCGAACAGATCGGTGACATAGAAGGTATCGACCGCGCGCTCGCCGTAGGTGGCGATGTGCGCGGAGTGGACCATCAGCTTTGCCTCGAACAGCACCCGGGCGAGGCGGCTGAGTAGCGCCGGACGATCGCGCGCGCTCACTTCTGCTACGGTGAACCGGTTCGAGGCGGTGCTATCGAATTCGGCCGAGGGGCTGACTGCAAAGGCATCGGCGCGAGGGCGGGAATGTGGGCGCGCGGCAAGCTGGCTGACCAGCTTGACCCGGTTGGCCAGCGCATCCTCGATCATCTTGCGGATCCGGGCGAGCTGGCTGGCTTCGGAAAACGGGCGGCCCAGCGGATCCTGGACGAGGAAGTTGTCGACCGCCATGCCGTTGCGTGCGGTGTGGATGCGCGCGTCGATGATGTTGCCGCCGGCCAGGTGGATGCCGCCGGCAATGCGGTAGAACAGCCCCGGGTGATCGGCGGCAATTACGGTCACCAAGGTCGCCCCGCGCGCAGCATAGTATTCAGTATGGACATCGAGCGACGCGCCCTTGGCCGCTTCGAGCTGGGTCAGGTTCATCGCGATGATGTCATCCGGCTCGGCAATCCAGTAAGCATCGTTGAACAGCTTGAGCGTTTTCGCTGGCAGTTCTCTACCGAGCCGCGCCGCCACCGCGGCCTGCTTGCCGGCCACCCGCTGGGCGCGGCCGTGTTCGACATGGCCCAGTCGCATCCGCTCCTCGGCGGCATCGTAAAGCTCGTTGATCAGCTGACGCTTCCAGCCGTTCCACACCCCCGGCCCAACCGCGCGGATATCGACGATGGTGAGCAGCGAAAGCAGCCGCAGCCGCTCCACGGTTTGCACCTGCGCGACGAAATCAGAGATCGTCTTCCAGTCAGCGAGATCGCGCTTGAATGCAACCGCGCTCATCAACAGGTGCGTGCGGACCAGCCAAGCGACGAGCTGCGTTTCCTCGGCGCTGAGGCCAAGCCGCGGGCAGAGCTTGAGCGCCACTTCGCCGCCCAGTTCGGAATGGTCGCCGCGCCGCCCCTTGGCGATGTCGTGGAGCAGGATTGCGACATAAAGCACGCGGCGATTGGCGATCTTGTGGATCAGGCCGCTGGCCATCGGGTGATCGGCCTTGAGCTCGCCCTTCTCGATTCGCGCCATCAGCCCGATCGCGCGGATGGTGTGCTCATCGACCGTGTAGTGGTGGTACATGTCGAACTGCATCTGCGCGTTGACCCGGCCGAAATCGGGCACGAAACGGCCGAACACGCCTGCTTCGTTGAGCCAGCGCAGCACCGTTTCGGGGTCATTGCGACTGCTCAACAGATCGAGAAACAGGGCGTTGGCGCGTGGATCGTTGCGCACACTGTCGACCAGCCGCGCATCGCGCACCGCGAGCCGCATCGCGTCGGGATGCACTTCGAGATGGTTGGCATCGGCCAGCACAAATATTTCGAGCAGACGCACCGGATCTTCGGCGAACCAGCTATCGGACGGCGAACCGATCTTGCCGCCGAACACAACAAAGCCCTTGAGACTACGTTTCCTCGCCCGGAACCCCGCAAGCAGCCCGCGCGGAGCCTTCTTGGCAAACTGTTCGTCAAGCTGGGCGAGGAACAGTCCGGTCAGGTGGCCGACGCGTTTCGCCTGCAGGAAAAAGTACTGCATGAACCGCTCGACCGCACTTTTGCCCGGGCGGTCGGCGAACTGCATGCGCGCGGCAACCTCGCGCTGGAGGTCAAAAGTCAGCCGATCTTCGGCGCGGCCGGTGATGGCGTGAAGGTGGCAGCGCACCGCCCAGAAGAAATTTTCGGCACGGCGAAAGGCGCGGTATTCGCTGCCGGTCAGCAGTCCGACATCGACCAGTTCGGACACATCGCGGACATGGTGGATGTACTTGCCGATCCAGTACAGCGTGTGCAGATCGCGCAGGCCGCCCTTGCCCTCTTTCACATTGGGTTCAACCACATAGCGGCTGTCACCCTGCCGTTTGTGGCGATCGTTGCGCTCGGCGAGCTTTTCGGCGACGTATTGCCGCTCGGTCCCTGCGACAACCTCGTTCCAGAACCGGGCGCGGCCTTCGTCGAACAGTTCCTGATCGCCCCAGACGTAGCGTCCTTCGAGCAAGGCGGTACGGATCGTCAGGTCGCCTCTGCCCATGCGCACCAGGTCGTCGAGGCTACGGCTCGACTGGCCGACCTTGAGCCCGAGGTCCCACAGGTAATAGAGCATCGCCTCGATCACCTGCTCGCACCACGAGGTCTGCTTGCCCGGGGTGACGAAGGCGATATCGACATCCGAATGCGGCGCCATTTCGCCGCGGCCATAGCCGCCCACCGCCATGATCGTCAGCCGTTCGCCCGAAGTGCGGTTGTGCGAGGGATAGACGTCGGCGATCACATGATCGTGAATCGTGCGGACCAGCTGGTCGACGAGGAAGGCTTGCGCCTCGGCACAGTCGTGCCCGGCTGAAGGGTGGGCGAGCAAGCGTTGCGCGATTTCGGCGCGGCCCGAGGCAAGCGCGGCGCGCAGCAATTCGACCACCTGAATCCGCGCCGTCTTGGCCCCGCATGCCGCAACCGCGTCGGCAATCGCCCCGGCCAGCGCGCGGCGATCGATCACCGCCCGTTGATCCGGGATCCGTGCCGCCTTCAGGCTTTCGCTGTCTGTTCGCTTTCCCACACGGTCAGGTAACGGGCCTTGAGCGTGCGCTTGTCAACCTTTTCGGTGCCCAATCGCGGCAAGGTTTCATGTTCCTGCCACAGCCGCACCGGCACCTTGAACGAGGCGATGGTGGCCTTGAGGTAATCGCGCAGCAGATCCTCGGTCAGGGTGCGGCCTTCCTTCAGGAGAAACACGCCGGTTGGCAATTCGCCAAACTTCTCATCGGGCATTCCGAACACGCTCGCCTCGGCCACATCGGGGTGCGCGTAGATCGCTTCTTCCACCTCGATGCAGCTGATATTCTCACCGCCGCGGATGATGATATCCTTCTTGCGGTCGACGATGAACAGGTAGCCGTCCTCGTCAAGGTAGCCCAGGTCGCCCGAACGGAAGAACCCGTCAGGCATGATCGCGGCCTTGGTCGCCTCGGTGTTGTCCCAGTATCCGCCGAAATTGCAGATCGTGCGGATCGCAATCTCGCCGATTTCGCCAGTGGGCAGGCATTCCCCCGCGTCGTTCAGGATCCCGATCTCGACCAGCGGCTTTGACGCGGTGCCGGTTGAGCCGGGCTTGGCGAGATAATTTTCGTTGAGGTTGCCGCAGCCGACCGCGTTGGTTTCGGTGAGGCCGTAACCAAGCAGCGGGAAGGCGTGCGGCAATGCTTCCTTGATCCGCTTGACGTGATCGATCGGGCGCGGCGCGCCGCCTGCGGCAAAGGCGGTGCAGCTCGACAGGTCGTATTTATCGCGGTCCGGATGCGTGGCGATCTCGAAGCTCATCAGCGGCACGCCGACGAAGTAGGTGACCTTCTCCGCCTCGATCAGCCGCATCGCTTCCTCGGCGTTCCACTTGGGCATCATCACCAGCTTGCGCCCGATCGCGAAGCTCTGGAGGAACAGCGGGACTTCGCCGGTGACGTGGAACAAGGGCACGTTGACCAAAGTGCACGGCTGCATGGTCGGCGCGTCGCCCTGCTCGGTCAGGTGAGTGAGCATCATCAGCGTCTGCGCGACGTAATTGAACACCGCCTGGACCACCGCGCGGTGATCGGACCAGGCACCTTTCGACTGCCCGGTCGAGCCCGAGGTGTAGAGGATCGTAGCCACGTCATCGCCGGTCAGCTCGGGCAGCGGGGTCGCGCTGTCCCCGCCATGCGCCAGCACTGCGCTAAGGCCTTCGCGCCACGGTTTGTCATGCTCGAACACCACCACGCGGGTGGCGAGGTGGAGGTCGGTGATGCGCGCAGCGCGCTGCGGATCAGCGAGCACCAGTTTGCATCCGGTCAGTGAAATCCCCGCGGCCATTTCCTCGCCGCTCCACCAGCCGTTCAAAAGGCAGGCGCAGCCGCCCGCCATCAGCACGCCCATGTAAGCGACGACCCAGTTGGTCGAATTGCGCGCCGCGATCCCGACGCGGTCACCTTTTTCGATCCCCTGCCCGGCCACCAGCGCCCCCGCCACTTCGCGCGCGGCGGCGTGAACTTCGCTGAATGTCGTGCGGATATCGCCATCGACGAGGAATTCGGTGTCGCCGTGCTGCGCGCAGAAGTGGTCGAAATAGGCGGAAAGCGTGGGCGGGGCATTCTTGAGCACGGGCAATGGCCGCCCGAACCGTTCGATCTGGTCGATCTCGAGCAGTTCGCCCGGCGCGGTGATCCGCGTGATGATGGTTTCAAGCGACTTGTCGAGCGGTGTGGTCATGCGGGGTCCTTTTCCCAAGTGCGGGCCCGCCCCTTTCGCGCCCCGAATCCTGTTCCCAAAGTGCTTCACCGGGTTTGTTTCCGGTCTGCACTGTGCCAAAAGGCGGGCGGATCGTCGCCCGCTTGTGGCGGATTGCATGCTTAAGGGGTTCACACCTTGCTGTCACTATCGCTGCAAATGGCGGCCGCTGCCGCTCATGCACCGCTGAACTGGGCCGACCTTGGCCTCAAGACCTACCTGTTCCACGTCGACACCCGTTGGGGCGACTTCCAGCTGCGGTGGTACAGCCTTGCGTACCTTGCCGGCATCATCTTCGCTTACTGGCATGTCTCGAAGACCTTGAAGGCTCCCGGCGCACCGATGGCGCAGCGCCATATCGACGATCTGTTCTTCTATTGCACGCTAGGCGTGATCCTTGGCGGGCGGCTCGGCTATGCGACCTTCTACACCGGCGGCAGCACCAGCGAGCCGAGCCTCTGGGCCGATCCGGGCAGGATGATCCAACTGTGGAACGGCGGGATGAGCTTCCACGGCGGGCTGGTCGGCGTACTGATCGCGACCGCATGGGTGACCTGGCGCAACAAGCTCAGTTTCTTGCGGGCGTGTGATTACATCTCGGTGCCGGTGCCGGTGGGAATGCTGTTCGGACGGCTGGCCAATTTCATCAATGGCGAGCTGTGGGGGCGCGAAGCTGGCGCAAACGTGCCTTGGCGGATGATCTTCCCGACCGATCCAAACCAGCTCCCGCGGCATCCTAGCCAGCTTTACGAAGCGCTGCTCGAAGGCGCGTTGCTCGCGGCGGTGATGCTCTATCTGTTCTGGAAGACGCGCGCGCGCTGGCGGCCGGGCCTGCTGGTGGGGACTTTCGCGTTGGGTATGGCCGTTGCCCGCTTCACCGTGGAATTCTTCCGTGAACCCGACGCGCAGCTGAGCGATTTTGCCCGCAACACCGGGTTCTCCATGGGCCAGTGGCTGACCATCCCGCTGATGCTGGTCGGGCTATTCTTCATCATCCGCGCGCTGCGCCTGCCCGCGATGGGCAGCGCCGAGGCGCCGCCGGTACCCGCCGCCGAATGAGTGAAGACGCGCCACCTGATACGCTGGCGGCAATCTTTCGGCGGCTGATCGCCAACACCGGGCCAATCAGCCTGCAGCACTATATGGGCGAGTCTAACGCGCGCTACTATACCTCGCGCGATCCGCTGGGGCTGGCCGGGGACTTCGTCACCGCGCCCGAAATCAGCCAGATGTTCGGCGAGCTGATTGGGCTTTGGCTGGCCGACATGTGGGTCAACGCCGGACGCGAGGAACCGGTGCATTACGTCGAGCTTGGCCCCGGGCGCGGCACGCTCGCCACCGATGCGCTGCGCGCGGCCAAGCGCTACGGGCTCGAGCCCTCGATCCATTTCGTCGAAGGATCGACCGCGCTCAAGGATATCCAGCTGGCCGCGGTGCCCGGCGCGCAGTGGCACCATGACCTGTCCACCCTGCCGCCCTACGGCCCGATCCTGCTGGTCGCCAACGAGTTCCTCGATGCACTGCCGGTGCGCCAGCTGGTCAAAGCCGAAGACGGTTGGCGCGAACGCATGGTGGTGCCGGAAGGTGAGCGGTTCGTCTGCATCGCCGGCAGCCAGCCAATGGAAGCGGCGGTGCCCGAAGGCCGCCGCAATGCCGCGCCGGGTACGATCATCGAAACAAATCCCGGCGCCGCTGCCACTGTCTACGAAGTGGCCGGGCGGCTGATCGAACAAGGCGGCGCGGCGCTGTTCATCGACTATGGCAGCGATGCCCTACGCGACGGATCGACCCTGCAAGCGGTGCGCGATCACCTGAAGGTCGATCCCTTTGTCGGTCCCGGCGATGCGGATCTGACCGCGCATGTCGATTTCGCCAGCCTCGCGCCAATTGCCGAATCGCGCGGCTGCCGTTGGCTCGGCACGGTTCCGCAGGGGCGCTGGCTGCGCAACCTGGGCATCGATGCCCGGGCGCAGGCGCTGTCCGAGCAGGCTCCGCAGCATGCCGCCGCGATCGAAGCGGCAAAGGACCGGCTGGTGGGTGAAGGGCAGATGGGACTGCTGTTCAAGGTCTTTGGGCTGTCCGCACCAACATGGCCGGGGGGAGCGGGCTTCTAAGCGCGCACACGTGCGAGTTGCCAGCCGCATCATTCCGCGCCACGATAGCCCGGAGGGAGCGGGGATGAAGCATGAACTGAAGGGGCCGAGCCTGCTCTCGCGCGCAGTGCGCCGGATCATCATCGCGCTCTATCGGCGGCGCGGCTACCGGCTGGTCGACAAGCATCCGGTACCGCAGCGTTGCGTGATCATCGGGGTACCGCACACCACCAACTGGGATTTCGTGTTCTTCCTTGGCGCCACCGCGGAAATGGGAATCAAGCCCAGCTTCATGGGCAAACATACCCTGTTCAAGTGGCCCGCCACTCGCTTCATGTATGACATGGGCGGGGTTTCGGTCGATCGCAGCGCAAAAGGTCGCAACTATGTCGATCAGGTGGTCGATGTCTTTGCGCGCCGCAGCGAACTCGCGTTGGTTGTCGCGCCCGAAGGGACTCGCAGCGCAACCAAACCGTGGCGCTCGGGTTTCTATCATATCGCTCACAAGGCCGGGGTGCCGCTGGTCCCGGCTTGGGTCGAAGACGCAACCGGGCGCGGCGGACTGGGTCCAGCAATCATGCCGAGCGGAAATTACGCCGCGGACCTAGAAAAACTGCTCGGCTATTACCGGTCGGTGATGCCCGGCAATCCGCGCTGGGCCTTGCTTGAGGCCGCGATTGCCGAGGAACGGAGTGAAACCAATGCTTGATGCCCTGCTGATCAACGCCGCCGTCGACCTGACGATGATGGTCCTGCTGTGCCTCGTCGCGGTGCGGATCGGCGATGTATCGTTCATCGATGCGGTCTGGGGGGCGGGAATGGCGGTGCTCGCCTTGGCGAGCTTTGTGCAGCTGGGCGATCCGGGAATGCGCGCCGGACTGCTGCTGGCGATGACCGCGATCTGGGGGCTGCGGCTTGGCGTCCACCTGTTCCTGCGCTGGCGCGGCCACGGCGAGGATCCGCGCTATGCCCGGATGCTGGGCAAGGCGCGCGAACAGGGCCGCTATGGCAGCGCCGCATTCAAGGTGGTGTTCGGGCCGCAAGCGGTGCTGCTGTTCATTACCAGCCTGCCCGCGCAAGTCGGGATCCTCGCCAGCGGCGCACCGGCACCGCTAACTCCGTTGGCGTGGGCTGGGTTCGCCCTGTGGCTCACCGGCATGGTGTTCGAGACGGTCGGCGACGCACAGCTCAAGGCGTTCCGCGCCGACCCGGCGATGAAAGGCAAGGTGCTCGACACCGGCCTGTGGCGTTATACCCGCCACCCCAATTACTTCGGCGATGCCTGCGCCTGGTGGGGCATCTGGCTGGTCGCGGCCACCGGCGGCCGATGGCCCATGAATTGGGTGGCGCTGGGCAGTCTGATCGGGCCGGTGTTCCTGACCTTCACGCTGACCAAATGGTCGGGCAAACCGCTGCTTGAAAAGGGCCTTGCCAAGACCCGCCCGGGCTACGCCGAATATGTGTCGCGCACCTCGGGCTTCATCCCCTGGCCGCCCAAACAGGGCTAGTGCTTGATTTCGGTCGCGCGGTCTTCTGACGGCACCGCGCGCAGCGGCACCGCTTCCAGCCAGGCCTGCATCGCATCAAGATCGACCCCGCCCGTCACCGCCTCGCGCTGCTTGGCCAGCAGCGTGAAGCTGTCCCCGCCTTGGGCGAGGAAATTGTTGGTGGTGACGCGGTAACTCGCCGCCGGATCAAGCGGCTTGCCATCCAGCATCAGGTCCAGCACCCGCTCGCCGAGCGGACGCGACAGGTCATAGCGATAGGCAAAGCCCGCACTTGGCGTAAGCGCCTGATTGGGGCCGTTTGTATCGAACCCCTGTTCGAGCACCGCCTTGATCTCCGCCCCGGTCATTGTCTGGGTGATCAACGTGTTGCCGAACGGCTGGACAGCATAAAGATCCCCGAACCGGACTAGGCCGCCCTCTCCCGGGACCAGCCCGGTGCGCACCCCGAACGGGTTCATCAAGGCGATCTGCGCGCCCACACTGCGCGTGGCGGCAAGCTGCGAATCAGCGATCAGCTGCCCCAGCGCCTTGCCGCTGGCCGGCCCGGAAAGATGCCCGGCAGGCTTCTGCGCGAAGGTTTTGCTGGCATCGACATAAGTCTGGACATAGCCGGCCACGTCGCCGCGCGGGGCGAACTGCGGATAGATCGTGGTCGGGTTCACCGGCCCCAGCGCGCCGGTATAGCTGCCGCTCTGCACAATTACATTGACCGCGCGCTTGCTCACCACCTTGTGCGCCGCAGGATCGATCTGCAGCGTGATGTCGGTCACCTCTTCGCCATAGACCCCCGCGCTGGTCAGCAGCACCGGATGCGCTGGGTTGAGATCGCCGTAGTTGCAGACATAGCTCTTGTGGGTGTGGCCCGAGACGACGAGGTCAACCCGCGGGTCGAGCGCGTCGAGAATCGGGCGGATTTCGCCGTTAAAGCCTGCGCAGCCGCTCGGATCGTCGGGCTTGTCCTGCTGCCCGCCTTGGTGAATCAGCACGACGATGGCATCGGCACCCTTGGCCTTGAGCACCGGGACCAGCGCGTTGATCGTCTCCGCTTCACCGGCAAAGGTCAGCCCCTTGATCCCGCCCGGGGTGACAAGGTCCGACGTGCCTTTGAGGGTCAACCCGATGACCCCGATACGCACGGCATTGCGCCCCTTGCCAAAGGTGCGGATGCGGAAAGCGGGGAACAGGGTCTGCCCGTTCTCGGTAATCGTGCTAGCCGAGAGGAACTGGAACTTCGCGCCGCCGAACTGTTCGACCTGGCATGGTTTGCGCGCGGTCAATTGCGCGCAGCCGCCGCGCTGCATGCGCAGCAGCTCATTGCGCCCGCGGTCAAACTCGTGATTGCCCACCGCGTTGAAATCGAGCCCGAAGCGGTTGGCCACCCCGACCGTCGGTTCATCGAGGTAGATTGAGGAAGCAAGCTGCGAGGCGCCGATCAGGTCGCCTGCCGAAACGGTCAGGTGGTAGGGGTACTTGGCCTGCACCGTATCGATCGCGCTGGCGAGGTAAGCCGCGCCGCCTGCGGGGACACGCACCGTCCCGCCCTTGCCATCTAGCGACGGAACCGATTGGTGCGGCGATTCGAGGCTGCCGTGGAAATCGTTGATCGCGACGATCCCGACCGTGACCGGCGCGGCGGTGCCGGTTGTGCCGGTAGTCGCGCAGGCAGCGAGCAACGGAACCAAAGCGGCGGGGAGAAGGCGGGCGAATCGCGCGATGCGGCTCTGGGGAAAAGTCATGCGCCCTCCTAACCGAACCGCCACGCGCGGCAAGTTAACCCGTGTTAACCGCGCAATACAGTTTCTTGAAAGTGTCGCCGATGCGTTCTATAATGAGCCAGATCAAATTCCCTCCCCAGGAGCAAGGCAGCATGGCGCGCCCTCAAACAGACATCGACAGCGGACGCGACGCGATCCTGGAGCTGATGGTCGAATTGATCGAGGAGCGCGGTTCGAGCGCCTTCACCATGACCGAGCTGTCCGGCCGCGCTGGCATGTCGACCGCCAACCTCTACCGCTATTTTGAGAGCAAGGAGGCGTTGATCGAAGCAGTGGCGGGATACTGGTTCCGCCCCAAGATCGAAATCATGGAAGAGGTTATTGCCAGCGACCTCAATCCGCGGCGCAAGATGTACGAATTCTACGCCCGCCGCTTTGCGCGGATGAAGAGCGAATGGGAACGCGACCCGGTTGCCTTCGCCAACTACGTCGAGCTTGGCAACGAGCACTTCGAACTGGTGCGTTCCTACGTCGACCTGGGCGATCATTATCTGTCGGTGATCATCGGCGAGGCCATGGCCGAAGGTCATTTCGCCGGGCTGACGATCGACGAGGCGCTAAGCCTGATCAACCAGATGACCAGCGTTTACGTCAACATCGGGGTCATGGGATTGATCATGCCCAAGCTCAACACCGACAAGCTGGCACGGATCATCGACGCGGTGTTCGACGGGCTGAGCGCGCAAGAGCGCGGCGCGAAAGCGGTTAGCGGGCTGCGCGCCGCCTGACTATCTGACGCCTCCGCGCTTGCCGCGCGCGCCGCTTTCTGCTCTTGCCCGGCCAAACCCGCGCAGGAATCCCGCCCATGTCGCATGACAAACTTTCTCTAGATGAAGGCGCAGTGCGCCAGCCGGGACTGGCCGCGATCACCACTGGCGACTGGGCCGGATGGTACCATTACGAACCCAGCGACAGGTTCGAGGACCACACCGGACCGTTCTATTGTAAGCCTGATGGTGATGGGCCCGATGCGGCCGTCGTCTGCGGTTTCATGCCCGAGGCGAAGAACTGCAATGCTGGCGGTAACGTCCACGGTGGCGCGGTGATGACCTTTGCCGACTATGCGCTGTTCATGATCGCCGGCGGCATGGACGCCTCGGTCCATGGGGTGACGGTGACCTGCAATGCCGAATTCGTCGATGGTGCCGAACCGGGCAGACTGCTCACCGCGCGCGGCGAAGTGGTCCGCGCCGGGTTCTCGATGGTCTTCGTACGCGGGATCATCAGCGATGGCGAGCGGCCGGTGCTGGCCTTTTCGGGGACGATCAAGAAGCTCAAGCCCAAAGGCTAGGGTTTAACCCTTCCATTCGCGTCGTTCTTCACCAGCACGAAGCACTTCGTAAGCCAGCTGCAACGCGCGGAACGCCTTGGCGGCATCCTCATCGCCCGGACGAACGTCGGGGTGGACTTCCTTGGCCTTCGCACGCCAGGCCTTCTTCACATCGTCAAATTCAGCATCGGGACCGAGCCCGAGCAGATCGAGCGCGCGCAATTCGTCGCGGCTGCGGGTGCCGTCGCCCGATGAGGCCCAGCCATAATGCGCGCTTTCGTGATAGCCTTCGTGCGTCTGGCGTTCGGCAGCTTCACGCTCGGCAATCTCTTCCGCATCGAGCCCGGCGAAGTAGTCCCACCCCTGATTGTATTCAGCGGCATGGCGCTGACAGAACATCCACCGGTCAGGATTGTTGGGGCTTTTAGGCGCGGGACAGGTGCCCACATCGTTGCAGCCGTGACGATCGCACAGGCGCACGGTGGCCGCCTCGCTCCCGCGGCCATATCCGCCCCAGCGGGGGAACCCCCAACTATCCGATCTACGTGCTCCGGCCATCGCTTCTCGCGCTACCCGCTTGCCCCCCGGCAGCGCAAGCGCAATGCGCAACTGCCCTTTAGGTCAGTTGCAATTAACTACCCTTGCGTTAAGGCGGGATGTGCCCATATTGCAGTGCAGCATAACGAGGGAATACGATGAGCAAGCAACTTGCCGTGGCAATCAGCTTTTCCGTACTGGCAACCGTCGCGCTGACCCTGTTCGGCGTCGCGCCAGCGATGGACCTGAACGGCGACGCATCAGGACATAGCGTGATCAGCGTTCAGGCCGCGCCGCTTCCAGCGCTAAGCCAGCTGTTGCCGAGCTTGTACTGACCGACGCCGCACCCACCGGGTGCGACCAGCTCAATCGATCGTAATCGTCACCGCGCGGCGGTTCTTGGCCCAGGCCTCTTCATTCGATTCAAGTGCCACTGGCTGGTCTTTGCCGAAGGTCTGCGTGGTCAGTCGGCTCGCATCGACTCCCAGGCTAACCAGATAGTTCTTCGCCGCGTTGGCGCGGCGTTCACCCAGCGCGAGGTTGTATTCGCGCGTTCCCCGCTCGTCAGTGTGGCCCTGGATGGTGGCGCGCTTGGCCGGATACTTGGCGAGCCAGGCGGCCTGCGCGGCGAGCGCCTGCTGATCGGCCGCATCGATGTTGTACTGGTCGGTATCGAAATAAACTGTGTCCTGACCCATCAACTGCGCAGCAAAATCGAGCTGGCTGCCCGGGGTCGGCGCTCCGGTATTGGTGCCCGTGGTATCGGTCGAGACCGAGCCACCTGGATCGGGCGGAAGGACCTTGGGGGCCTTGTGCGAACAGGCGGACAGCACCAGCGCGCTGGCAAGAGCGGCGATCAACGCCGAACCTGGGACAGTCTGGGTCTTCATAAGGGTCTCCTTTGATCGCTTAGCTTCGGGCATTTCGCCACCGAGTCAACGCAGGTCACGGACGAAGCGGTCCCCACGCGGGATCGGCACCGTCGCCCGGCGTAGCGAGCTTGCGTTCGTTCTTGCCGGTGAGGTCGACCTGCCACACGCCGGTCTGTCCGGAGTTGCGGGCAGTGCGGAAAAACTGGATCACGCGGCCGTTGGGTGCCCAGGTTGGGGCTTCGTCCTGCCAGCTGTCGGTCAGGTAATGCATGTTCCCGCCCGAGGGATCCATCACTGCGATGCGGAAATTGCCGGCGACGTGGGTGAAGGCGATCTGATCACCGCGCGGGGACCATTCAGGCGTCGCCGCGCGCCCGCCGAAGAAGCTGATCCGCTTCTGATTGCCGCCATCGGCGTCCATCACATAGACCTGCTGGCTGCCCGAACGATCGCTTTCGAACACGATCCGCTTGCCATCGGGGGAGAAGCTGCCGCCGATGTCGATCCCCGGCGAATTGGTCAGTTTGACCGATGCCCCGCCGCTCGACGGCATCTTGTAGATGTCGGTGTTGCCGGCAATCGCCATCGAATAGAGGATCGACCGGCCATCGGGTGACCAGCGCGGTGCGAACAGTGGATTGACCGATTGCAGCAGCAGCTTCTGGCTCTTGCTCGCCAGGTCATAGACGTAGATCCGCGGGCTGCCGTTGAAATATGAGAGATAGAGGATCTTCGAATAATCCGGCGAATAGCGCGGGGTCAGCGCAGTCGACTGGCCGGTGGTCAGGTAAGTGTGATTGGCTCCGTCCGAATCCATCACCGCCAGCCGCTTCATCCGGTGGCCCTTGGGCCCGGTTTCGGCGATGTAGGCAATCCGGCTGTCGAAGAACGGGTTCTCGCCTGAGAGCCGAGAATAGGCCAAGTCGGCGCATTTGTGCGCTGCGCGTCGCCATTCGCCCGGCGGCACGGTCCACCCCGCCTTGGCGAGCTGCTGGCCAAGCGAGACGTCGTAGAGGTAGCACCCGACAGTCAGGTTGCCGTCAGCTTCGGCGCGGACATAGCCCTGCAGCAACATGTCGGTGCCGCGGCCCTGCCAGCCGGGGAAATCGGGCGTTTGGATTTGCGCCAGCGCGGGGCGCGGCAGGCTGCCGGGACCGACCGGCTTGAACAGACCGTTGTTTCTGAGGTCGCCGTAAATGACGCTGGCGAGACTTAAGCCTAGCGCCGAAGTGGTGCCCGCGCTGGTTTGCGTTGCGACATCGGCATTGGTGGCGAAAGCGGGAATGGCGATCCTGGCGTCGTTGTCGAGATTTCCGACAACTTCTTCATCGACCTCCTGTCCGGGCGCTGTCTGGCTAGGCGCGGGGGAGGGTTGTTGTGCGATCAATGCTGCCGGAAGCAAAGCAGCGGCGCAAAATAGAGCAAAAAGCTTTTTCACGGTCATTGGTCTCTCTTCGAAAAGGTCAGCTTGCGCAGCTTCCAGCTATCATAGAATTCAGCCGGGAGTCCGGAGAAGGGCGCAGCAAGTTTGATTGCGCGCACCGCGCAGTCGTGAAATGGTCTGACTTGCGGCTGGTTCGAGGCGGTAATACCGGAAATCTCCGGGTCGCTGATCGACATGATTGTTCCATCGCGATTCAAGGTAAATCGCACCACTGCGCGCAGGTTTTGAACGTCGAGGCCATTGACAGGGCACGAATTCCATGGCCCGCGCACGCGGCTTCCGATCAATGATGACCACGTGCTGACTTGCTGCGCAGATGCTTGGGTTGCAGTCGGTGTCTTGGCTTTGCCGTTCGCTGCAGTGCGAGAGACGCCATTGGAGAAAGCGTTGTCAAATGCTGCGGCACCAGCCTTGGGTGCCGGCTTGGTGGGTAGTCGAGCGGCTTGCACCGGAGGTGACTTGGTGACCGGCTTGGCCGGTTGGGGCACAGCGCTGCGGGTCAACGGTTGCGGCGGGGCTGGCTCAGGCTTGGCGAGTGGTGTTGGAGGGGGCGGCGCTTCGCCAATCACCGGTCCTTTGTCGGGCGCAGCTTCTTCTGGCTGCACTTGCGGCGCAGTCGATACCGGCCCGGTATCATCGCTGATCGTCACCGTCATCCGCTCGGGCAGCACGATCGGCGCGGGGGTGCGCGGCCAGACCAGCCAGGCGATCACCACAGCGTGGCCCACCAGCGCGAGGGCCAGTCCGAGCGATTCTTCGCGGCGGAGTGCAGTTGCGGCCATTCGCTAACGGGCTACGGCGCGCTTACTGAACGGTCGGTGACCAGCGATATGGCGTTGAACCCGGCGTGGTTCAGTTCGCCCATCACCCCCATCACTTTGCCGTATTCGAGCGTTTTATCGGCGCGCAACGTGACCAGCGGCGGCTTGCCATCGGCCCCTTTGGGCACCGCTTCGAGCATCGCGCCGAGCGTGCCCGGCGCAACCACGGTCTTATCGAGATAGACCGTGCCGTCAGTCGCAATCGACAGCTCGATCTGGCTCGGCGTCTGGTCGAGCGGTTTGGCATTGCTGTCGGGCAGATCGATTGGCACCCCGGCGGTGAGCAGCGGGGCGGTGACCATGAAGATGATCAGCAGCACCAGCATCACGTCGACCAGCGGCGTGACGTTGATCTCCGCCATCGGCGCACGGCCGCGGCGGGTCCTGCGGCGGGATGGGGTGAAGGCCATTTACTGTCCTTCCAGCTCGCGGCTGAGGCTCGCGTGGAAGCGGTCGGCAAAGCGCTGCAGCCGCGCCTCAAGCTGGTCGACCCGGTGCGAGAAACGATTGTAGGCGATCACCGCCGGAATGGCCGCAAACAGGCCGATCGCGGTGGCGAACAGCGCCTCGGAAATCCCCGGCGCGACCACCGCGAGCGACGAATTCTGCTGCTGGCCGATCTGGAAGAATGAATTCATGATCCCCCAGACTGTCCCAAACAGCCCGACGAACGGGGCAACCGCGCCGACCGTGGCGAGGAAGTTGAGCCGTTCGGCCAGCCGCTCGGCCTCCTGCGCGATGGCGCTGTCCATCGCAGCAGCAAGTCGCTGGCGGGTGCCGTCCTTGTCGAAGCCTTTGCCCGCAGTCGAACGTCGCCACTCGGCGAGGCCAGCCGCAGCGACGCGCGCCACCGGCACGTCGCCTTTACCGCGCTCGGCCTGGAAGGCGTCGATATCTGACGCCTTCCAGAACTCGCGCTCGTAGACATCGCAGCGCTTGCGAATGCCGCCATAGCGCAGGCTGAACGAGGCGATGATCGTCCACACCCAGATCGAGGCGAGGATCAGGCCGATCATCACCACCTGCACCACCACATCGGCATCGAGGAACAGCTTCACCGGGTTGAGGTGCGTCGGGGCCGATGTGCCGGCGGCCAGCAGGGACAAGATCGTCATGGGGTTCCTTCGGGGGTAATCGTGGCAAAGGCCGCGCGCCAGCCATCGGGCATGCGGCGCGGGCGGCCATCGGGGGCAACGAAGCCGACGCGCAGGTGCGCCTCGGCGAGCAATTTTCCGTCTTCCAGCGTAGCAATCTGGTGCATCCGGCACGAGGCGGTGCCCAATTGGGTGCAGCGGGTTTCGATCCGCACGCCGTCGTCGAGCCGCGCCGGGCTCAGGTAGCGGATGTGAAGATCGGCCACGGCGAAAGCGCCCTCGCCCGCTTCGTTGACCGCGCGCTGGTCAATCCCCAGCAGCCGCACAAAGTCCGAGCGCGCGCGTTCGAACCAGCGCAGGTAGTTGGCGTGATAGACCACCCCGGACAAGTCAGTGTCTTCGAAATAGGCGCGCACCGCGAAACGGTGCACCGGGCCTTCGATCAGACCGCAAGGCGGGGACGGGAATGACGTCATGACGGCGGACCCTTAGCAAGCGCGCGAGTCGCGCGGCAAGCTCTTACGGATTTACCGTGCGAGCATCGGGCCCAATGGGCGTCCGCCGAACAGGTGGACGTGGAGGTGCGGCACTTCCTGGTGCCCGTTCATTCCGACATTGGCGAGCAGGCGGTAACCCGGCACAACCAGGTCGAGATCACGCGCAACCATGCCTATCGCCCGCACGAACCCGGCGATCTCCGCCTCGCTCGCCTGTCGCGAGAAGTCGTCCCAGCTGACATAGGCACCCTTGGGGATCGCCAGCACGTGGACCGGTGCCTGCGGGTTGATGTCGTGGAAAGCCAGCGCCCACTCATCCTCGTAAACCGTGCGGTTCGGGATCTCGCCGCGCAGGATTTTGGCGAAAATGTTCTGGTCGTCGTAGGGCAGGGTCGCGTCGATTGGCATCAGCGTGCGGCCTTTTCGGCGATGCCGCTGGTGCCTTCGCGGCGGTCGAGTTCGGCCAAGACTTCGTCCAGCGGCACCCCCTTGGCATCGAGCAGGACGAGCAGGTGGAACAGCACGTCGGCGGCCTCACCCACCAATTCCTTGCGGCTGCCAGACAGCGCGGCGACCACGGTCTCGATCGCCTCTTCGCCCAGTTTGCGCGCGATCACCGGCACGCCGCGCTGGTTGAGCTTGGCGACCCAGCTGGTTTCGGGATCAGCGTTACGGCGCGCGGCGATAGTCGCGGCAAGGCGGGTCAGGGTGTCCATGGACCTCGGCATGCGTTGCGCGTGCGCACCGGTCAAGTCAGTCTTTGGGCGGCTTCTTCGCGGCGCGGCGGCCGATGATCAGCCCGGCGAGGCCCATGGCCAGCAGGGTAAGGTCGGTCGGCTCGGGAATCGGCGTGCTGCCGCCTGCCCAGGCGGGGCTGGATGCAGTCAGCGCGATCAGCGCAATCGAAAGTTGAAATGCCGCCTTGCCCATCTGGGGCCTGTGCACCGGCGACGGCGGCTGCTGCAACCGAGTCGGCGGCAGCGTCCCACGGTGGGACGTCACATTTCAGTAACTTAACTGCGGGCTGGCAGTCCGGCTGCGCGCAGCGCGGCATGCGCCTCGCCGATGGTGTGGGTTCCGAAGTGGAAGATCGACGCGGCGAGCACCGCGCTGGCGTGGCCTTTGGTCACCCCTTCGACCAAGTGATCGAGCGTGCCGACCCCGCCTGAGGCGACCACCGGAATGGAAACTGCATCGGCGATGGTTCGGGTCAGTTCAAGATCGTATCCGGTCTGCGTGCCGTCGCCGTCCATCGAGGTCACCAGCAGTTCCCCCGCGCCCAGCTTCGCCAGCCGCACTGCGTGTTCGACCGCGTCGATCCCGGTTGCCTGACGCCCGCCGTGAGTGAAGATCTCCCAACCAAACCCCGTCTTGCGGGCATCGACCGAGGCGACCACGCACTGGCTGCCCATCTTCTGCGCGATGTCCGCCACCAGTTCGGGCCGCGCCACGGCCGCCGAATTGACCGCAATCTTGTCCGCGCCAGCGAGCAGCAGCGCGCGGGCATCCTCCACCGAGCGCACCCCGCCGCCCACGGTCAGCGGCATGAAACACACTTCGGCAGTGCGCCGCACCACATCGAGCAGGGTCCCGCGCCCTTCGTGGCTGGCGCTGATATCGAGGAAGCACAGCTCGTCCGCCCCGGCGGCATCATAGGCCTTCGCGGCATCGACCGGATCGCCCGCGTCCTTGAGATCGACGAAATTGACGCCCTTGACCACGCGACCATCGCGCACGTCGAGGCAGGGAATGACGCGGATGCGGACGGTCATGCGGTGCGGACCAAATTCGCGGCAAAAAACAGCAGGGCCCCAGCGATCCCGACTTTGGAAAAAACAATCAGCCAAAAGCCAAATTGTTCATCCGACTGGGATGCTTCGAGTTTGGGATATGTCCACCAGAAGTCGAATCTTGCGACACCGCGAGCAAAATCGCGCTGCGTATTGAGGGCAATCCAACCTGCCAGAACAGTCAAAACACATGCGTCAACATAGGCCATCACGCCCGCTCCGCCATCGCAATCGCCGCCGCCAGATCGAGCCGCCCGTCGTACAGCGCGCGCCCGGTGATCACGCCTTCGATCCCTTCGTCGGCATGGAGCGCGAGCATCCGGATATCGTCCAGCCCCTTGACCCCGCCGCTGGCGATCACCGGCAGGTCGACCCGCCGCGCGAGATCGAGCGTCGCAGCGATGTTGCAGCCCTTGAGCATCCCGTCGCGGCCGATGTCGGTAAACAGCAGGCTGGCCACCCCGGCATCCTCGAAGCGGCGGGCCATGTCCACCACCGGCACGTCCGATAGCTCTGCCCAGCCCTCGGTCGCGACCATGCCGTCCTTCGCGTCGACTGCAACCACGATCCCGCCCGGCCATTCGCGCGCCATGTCCTTGACGAATTCCGGGTCCTTGAGCGCCGCGGTGCCCATCACCACGCGGCTCACCCCGACGTTGAACCAGCCTTCGACCGCGCGCGCATCTCGAATCCCGCCGCCCAATTGGATGTGCCCGGGGAACACCTCGATAATCGCGTCGACCGCGTCGCGGTTTTCTGCGCGCCCGGCGAACGAACCGTCGAGATCGACCACATGCAGGAACTGCGATCCCGCCTCGGCGAATAGCGTGGCCTGTGCGGCCGGATCATCGCCGTAAACCGTCGCGCGCGACATATCGCCCTCGGCCAAGCGCACGACCTGGCCGCCCTTGAGGTCGATTGCGGGGAAGACGATCATTGGGCGCCCTCCCCTCGGGCGTTCGTCGCACCTGACGAACGCTTGGACCGCCTGGACCACACTCTAAGCGAAAAAAACCCTGCCGTCGCAAGCTGCCCAAAACAGCGGCGAAACGGCGGAGAGAAGGCGGGCTTGACCATTGCTCGACCATGCCACGCCACTGCGATGTAGGACAGAGCCTGCGAGCGCCTCAAGGCCGCCATTCGAGGAACCTTCCTAACAACGCCAGCCCATAGCCCTGGCTTTTCTCCGGATGGAACTGCACGCCGACAATCGTGTCCTTCGTCACCGCCGCGACCAGCCCGCCGCCGTGGTCGGTCATCGCCGTGATGTGGAGCGGATCGGTAGGGACGAAATGGTACGAGTGGAGGAAATAGGCCTCGCCCGCTTCGACCAGCGCAGAGTGCGGGGTCAGTTCGACATCGTTCCAGCCCATATGCGGGATCTTGATCGCGGGATCGGTCCGCTCAACCCTGCGAACCTCGCCGCCGATCCAGCCGAGCCCCGGGGTGCCGCCATGCTCCACCCCGGTGTCGGCGAGCAGCTGCATGCCCACGCAAATCCCGAGAAACGGAGCGCCGCCGATGCGGACCCGTTCGCTCAGCGCCTCTTCCATCCCGGCAATCGCCCGCAACCCCTCGGCGCAGGCCTTGAAGCTGCCGACACCGGGCAGGACGATGCGATCGGCGGCGCGGACCACCATCGGGTCTGCAGTCACCGAGACGTTGTCCGCGCCTGCGGCCTTCAGGGCGTTTGCCACCGAGTGAAGATTGCCCGCGCCGTAATCGACGAGTGCAATGACCTCAGCCACCAAGCTGGCCCTTGGTCGAAGGAATGGCCCCACCTTTGCGCGGATCGAGTTCAACCGCTTGGCGCATCGCGCGGGCAAAGCCCTTGAAAATGCCTTCGCAAATGTGGTGATTGTTCTGGCCGTAAAGCAGCTCGATGTGCAGCGTGATGCCCACCGCCTGGGCGATCGAATGGAACCAGTGTTCGACCAGTTCGGTATCGAATTCGCCCAGCTTTTCCTGCGTGAACGCGGCCTTCCACACCAGATAGGGCCGCCCCGATATGTCGAGCGCGACGCGGCACAATGCCTCGTCCATCGGCGAATAGGCGGTGCCGTATCGCCCGATCCCGCCCTTGTCGCCGAGCGCTTCTGCAATCGCCTGCCCGATCGCGATCGCGCTGTCCTCGGTGGTGTGGTGCTGGTCGACGTGGAGATCACCCTTGATCCGGCAGGTCACATCAATCAGCGAGTGGCGGCTGAACTGCTCGATCATGTGGTCGAGAAAGCCGATCCCGGTCGAAACGTCATAGCTGCCGGTGCCGTCGAGATTTACCTCGACCGCAATATCGGTTTCGTGAGTGGTGCGCGCTACGCGGGCCTTACGCATGGGGGCCGCGTATAAAGGCGAAAGTGGCCGGTGCAAGCGCTTTGCCCTTGACCCTGCGCCCCCGCGTCGCCACTTCTCCGCGCATGAGCGATGGTGCCCCCGACAGCCTGATTCCCTACGACGAAATCGTGCAGGAGGCGCTGCGTGCGGTGGTCGGCCGAGTGCTGGGCCAAATCCAGATGAGCGGCAGCGAGCTGCCCGGCGCGCATCATTTCTACATCACCTTCAAGACCGGTGCACCGGGGGTCGATATTCCGACCCACCTCAAGGAGCGCTTCCCCGACGAGATGACCATCGTCCTCCAGAACAAGTTCTGGGACCTTGATGTTACCGATATAGGCTTTTCGGTGGGGCTGTCCTTCAACCAGATGCCATCGAAGCTGGTTGTCCCGTTTTCGGCGATCACCGCTTTTGTCGATCCCGCAGTCGATTTCGGGCTGCAGTTCCAATCGGTCGACGCTGACGACGCGGCGGCGGCGCATGAGCCGGCCGAGAACGACGCGCCGGAACCCGATGACGGCGCGGACGTTTCGCCGGGTGACGGCAACAACGTGGTCACGGTGGACTTCGGCCGCAAGAAATAGCCGGACAGCCCGGCGGAACAGGATCGGCCATGGCAATCAAGCCCACTCTCAAAGCCGCCAAGCGGGCCGGCCAGGCAGTCACTGGCAAAGCCAAGGCGGCCACCGCCAAGGCTGACGGCATCAGCCCCAATCCGATGACCAACCTGCTGCTCGCCGACCTTGCCCTGCGCGGCGGCGGGCAATTGCTGCGCCACGCGATCGAACGCACGGTGCTTGGTGCCAAGTTCACCCCCGACAAGGCAAAGAAGATCGTCAAGGGTCGCAGCATGGTCCAGACCCTGCTCGGCACAGCCGCCGCACGGATCGCGACCCGGTCGGTCCCCGGCGCGATCGTGGTTGGCGGCGGGCTGCTCGCCAAGGCGCTCTATGATCGGCGCGAAGGCAAGCGCGCGGCGCGGGCCAGCGGCGTGCGCGCGATCGATGCCCAAGCGAAACGCGGGGACGAAGACGACTCCACCACTTGATCGCCGCCCCGGTCTGCGCGATTGGAGCGCATGGCCACCCCAGACACGCTTCAGCGCCGCGGGCTGATGTTCATCATGTCCTCGCCCTCGGGCGCGGGCAAGACCACGATCAGTCACATGCTGCTGGCCGGCGACGCAGAGATCTGCCTGTCGGTCTCCGCCACCACCCGCCCGATGCGCCCCGGCGAAGTTGACGGGAAGGACTACCATTTCGTCAGCCATCAGGAATTCGACCGGATGGTGGCGAACGACGAATTCTATGAATGGGCGCAGGTCTTCGGCCACTGCTATGGCACCCCCAAGGCGCATATCCGCCAAGGGCTGAAGGACGGGCAAGACTATCTGTTCGATATCGACTGGCAAGGCACCCAGCAGCTTTACCAGAAGGACCAGCAGGACGTGGTCCGGGTATTCCTGCTGCCGCCCAGCATTGAAGCGCTGGAGCAGCGGCTGACCGGGCGCGGGACCGACAGCGCCGAGGTAATCGCGGCGCGGATGGAACGCGCCCGCGCCGAGATCAGCCACTGGGACGGCTATGACTATGTGGTGGTCAACGACGAGATCGAGGCCTGCTACACCAAGGTCCGTGAAATCCTGCAAGCCGAACGAATCAAGCGCGCGCGGCAGACCGGGCTGATCGGCTTCGTGCGCGGATTGATGCGTTAAGGCAGGCCGGCCCGGCCCACCGCGACCTCGGCGACGAGTACCTTGCCGCCAGGTGACTTGGCCGGATCGGCCGGTGCGGTCAGCAGGAACAGGTGCCGCCCCTGCGGTCCGCCCAGCATGCAGGCGTAGCAGTGGAGCTCGCCGGTATTCACGGTCTCCAGCACTTCGCCGCCGGGTGCAATCAGCGCGCATTCGGGCGCGGCGGGGTTCGCGATCCACATTGCGCCCGAGGCATCGAGGCAAATCCCGTCAGGCAGGCGCGGGGCAACCGGGGCCCATTCGCGTCGGTTTGAGAGAGTGCCGTCAGCTTCGATATCGAGCGCTGTCAAACGCAGGCCAAAGGTCTCGGCCACGATCAGCGTGCTGCCATCGGGCGTGATGACCATGCCATTGGGGAAGCTGAACCGCTCACCCGGTGCCGCGTCGCTCACGCTGCCATCGGGCTGGACCAGCGCCAGCATGGTGACCGGGTGATCAGCGATCACCCCGGCGGGCCCGCGCTCGCGCATGGCCGCATCGAGATCGAACCCGAAGTTGCCGACGTAAGCCCGGCCTTGGTCGTCGACCACCATGTCATTGCACAGGTGTGCCGAATAGTCGGCGAGGTCGGCATGAAGCGCAAACCGGCCGTCTGGCCAGCGCCGCCAGACCTGGCGCAACTCCATCCGCACAACCAGCAGCGATCCATCGGGCATCCAGCCCAAGCCGGACGATTGCCCTTCGAATTCCAGCTCGGTGCGCAAGTCGCCCGCCAAGCCGACCGAACAGACTTTGTGCGCGTAGAAGTCCGAAAACCATAGCCGGTCTTCGTGCCAACGCGGGCCTTCGCCGAAGTAGATCCCGGCGGCGAGTTCGCGTGCCCCCACGCTCACCTCAGTGCCCCGACGGGTCGTTGAACACTTCGGGGATCCAGGCGTTGACGATCCCGCCGTCGATCGGGATCGTGGTCCCGACCACGTAATCGCCCGCGCGGCTGGCAAGGTAGATCGCGCCCCCGGCGATGTCTTCGGCCACGCCGATGCGCTTGTAGGGGATGCCCTTGGCGCTGCCCTCGGGGTTCTTCGCCGCAGCCTTGTTCATCTCGCTCGGATAAGCGCCGGGCGCGATGCAGGTGCACACGATATTGTCCGAGATCAGCCGCGCGGCCATGCGCTTGGTCAGGTGGATCACCGCCGCCTTCGATGCCTGGTACGAATAGGTTTCCCACGGATTGGGGCGCAGGCCGTCGATCGAAGCGATGTTGATCACCTTGGCGGGGCGATCGAACGACCCAGCCGCCTTGAGCAGCGGGAACAGCTTTTGCGTGAGGAAGAACAGGCTCTTGACGTTGAGGTCCATGACCTTGTCCCAGCCCACTTCGGGGAAGGTCTCGAAATCGCCGCCCCAGGCCGCGCCGGCATTGTTGACCAGCACGTCGAGCCGCGTTTCCCGCGCTGAAAGTTCCTCGACCAGTTGCTTGATGCCGTCGGACTGGGAGATGTCTCCAGCCAGGCCGATCACCTTGCCCGGATACTGCGCTTCGAATTCGGCCACGGTTTCATCAAGCTGAGCCTTCTTGCGCGCAGTGATGTAAACCCGCTCGCACCCGGCGGCGAGGTAGCCTTCGAGCAGCATCTTGCCGATGCCGCGGCTGCCACCGGTGATCAGCGCGATCTTGCCTTCAAGGCTGAACAGTTTGGCGAAATCCATGATTGTCTCTCCCGTCAGCCGCTTGGCGGCCTCTTGCTTCTAGTACCCGCTCAGCTCCGCCACGCGCTGGGCGTGATAATATTGGTCGCCCATGAATTCGGCCAGCGCGCGGTCGCGCTTCATGTAGAGGCCGATGTCGTATTCATCGGTCATCCCGATCCCGCCATGCATCTGCACGCCTTCCTTGACCGCGAGCCCCGCCGCTTGCCCGGCCTTGGCCTTGGCGACCGAAACCATCAGGTCGGCCTTGTCCGAGCCGCCATCGAGCAATTGCTGCGCCTTGATCACTGCCGCGCGCGCAATCTCCAGCTCGCTGTAGAGGTGCGCGGCGCGGTGCTGGAGCGACTGAAACTCACCGATCAGCTTACCGAACTGCTTGCGCTGCTTGAGGTAAGTGGTGGTCATGTCAAACGCGCCCATGCCGACCCCGACGCTCTCCGCTGCCGCACCGATACGCCCGGCGCTCAGCATCTTGTTCAGCACCGCGCGCCCGCCATCGACTTCGCCGATCACCGCATCGGCATCGAGCTGGACATTGTCGAGCTTCACATGCGCGGCCATCGCGCTGTCGACCAGACGGACGCTGTCGAGGCTGAGCCCCGAGGCATCCCTGGGCACGGCGAAGAGCGTGATCCCGGCGTCGTCGTCGTCGCTCCCGGCAGTACGCGCGGCGACCACCAGCATGTCAGCCGAGGCGCCTTGGACCACGAAGGCCTTGGTGCCCGAGAGCTTGAAGCCGTTACCGGCGCTTGTCGCAGTGGTCTTGATCCGCTCAGGCCGGTGCTTGGGGCCTTCGTCGATCGCAACGGCATAGACGCTCGAACCGTCGAGCAAGCCCGGCAGGTAGCGCCCGCGCAGCTCGTCACCGCCTGCACTCAATGCAGTTGCAGCCATGACCGAGCTGGTCAGGAACGGCGACGGCGTCAGATTGCGGCCAATTTCCTCAAGCACGATCCCGGCTTCGACATGGCCCATGCCCAGCCCGCCATCGGCTTCGGAGACCAGAATCCCGGTGAAGCCCATTTCGGCGAACT
Source organism: Sphingomonadaceae bacterium (assembly GCA_025359685.1). Taxonomy (GTDB): domain Bacteria; phylum Pseudomonadota; class Alphaproteobacteria; order Sphingomonadales; family Sphingomonadaceae; genus Novosphingobium. The sequence continues at coordinate 40,462 of JANYEY010000035.1, forward strand.
GGCCCCACAGCGCGTGGCCGAACCCGTCCTTGCAATTGATGTCGCGGAAGTGGCGAAGCTGCTTCGCAATCGCGCCTTCGTCGGCCATGAAGCCGCGCGCGCTGTCTGCCAGCATGGCTTGGTCGTCGTTGTGATAAAGCGGCATGTCAGGCTCCCGGCAGGTCGAGGATGCGTTTGGCGATCACGTTGAGCATCACCTCGCTGGTGCCGCCCTCGATCGAATTGGCCTTGGTGCGGAGCCACCCGCGCGCGCGGCCGCCGCCGTTGCTGGCTGCGCTATCCCACTCGAGCGCGGCACTGCCGCCCGCCGCCATCACCAGCTCGTGGCGGCGCTTGTTAAGTTCGGTCCCGGCGTATTTCATCATGTTTGACCCGGCTGGATGGCCTTTGCCGACTTTGACTTCATCAAGGAACTTCTCGCCCATCGCGCCGTAAGCCAGCGCATCAACGTCGAACATCGCCAGTTCAGCGCGGAGCAGCGGATCTTCAACGCCCGAATTGCGCGACAGGATCGCGCCGATGGTGTTCATCCGGTCGCCGCCGCCAGCGCCCGAGATCATTTCGCGCTCGTGGCCCAAGAGGTACTTGGCGACATCCCAGCCGCGGTTGAGTTCGCCCACAAGTTGCTCCTTGGGCACCGAGACATTATCAAAGAAAGTCTCGCAGAACGGCGAATTGCCGCTGATCAGCAGGATCGGCTTGGTCGAAACCCCGGGGCTGGCCATGTCGAACAGCAGGAAGGAAATGCCCTGGTATTTGTTAGCCTTGTCGGTGCGCACGAGGCAGAAAATCCAGTCGGCCTTATCGGCATAGGAAGTCCAGATCTTCTGGCCATTGACCACCCAGTGATCGCCCTTGTCCTCGCCAAAGGTCTGCAAGCTAACGAGGTCCGAGCCCGAGCCGGGTTCCGAATAGCCCTGACACCAGCGAATTTCGCCGCGCGCGACTTGGCCCAGGTAATGGACCTTCTGTTCTTCGGTGCCGAACTTTAGCAGTGCGGGGCCGAGCATCCAGATGCCGAAGCTGGAGAGCGGCGGGCGCGCGCCGATGCGCTGCATTTCCTCACGCCAGATCTTGGCTTCGGCCGGGGTCATCCCCGCGCCGCCATAGGCGACCGGCCAGTCCGGCACGGTGTAGCCCTTGGCCACGCAGGCTTCGAGCCAGGCTTTCTGCGCCGGGTTCTTGAACTTGAAATTGCGGCCGCCCCAGCACACGTCATCTTCATCGCGAACGGGCTGCCGCATTTCGGGCGGGCAGTTGGCTTCAAGCCACGCGCGTAGTTCGCCGCGGAAAGCGTCTGGATCTGACATGGGTTGGCTCCTCTTCTTAACCGGCAGGTTAAAGCGCATCGGCCCCACCGTGCAAGCGCGGAATTCCTTGAGCTGTGCAGTGCCGCAGTTGCCGTAGCGTAAACGGCAAGGGCGTTGACCCGCCCCATCCGCCGCCTAAGCTGGGCCCAAACATAAACCAGGAGAGACCGATGAACACCTCTGCGCGATTCTCAGGCAAATGCGCCGTCATCACCGGCGCGGGATCAGGTATCGGGCGCGCGACGACGCTGCTGTTCGCGAGCGAGGGCGCTACGGTCTACGCCGCCGACATCGATCTTGACCGCGCCAAGGCGGTCGCCGCCGAGGGCGAGAATATCATCCCAGTCGCGTGCGACGTCTGCGATGTCGCGCAAATCAAGGCGCTGATGGACAAGGCCGGGAGCGAACAGTCTGGGATCGATTACCTGTTCAACAATGCCGGCGCGGGCGGCGACCGCGCTCCGATTGACGAAATCGAGCCCGAGGGCTGGGACCGCACGTTCGACCTGCTGATGCGTTCGGTGGCGATGGGGATCCGCTATGCATCGCCGTACATGAAGACCCGCAAGGGCGCGGCGGTGGTCAACACCAGCAGTGTCGCTGCGGTCGGGCCGGGCTATTCGCCCACCGCCTATGCCGTGGCCAAAGCGGGCGTGCTGCACCTGACCAAGTGCGCGGCGACCGATTTGTCGCGCTATGGGATCCGCGTCAACGCGGTGCAACCCGGGTTCATCAACACCAATATCTTCACCGCCAGCGTCGAAATGCCGACGCAATTGGTTGAACCCGCCAAGGCGCTGATCCACCAGATGTCGTCGAACGCGCAGCCGGTCTCCCGCGCCGGGATGCCCGAGGATATCGCCAACGCGGTCGCCTTCCTGTGCAGCGAGGCGGCGAGCTTCATGACCGGCGCCTCGCTGATCGTCGACGGCGGGATCACCGTCGGCCCGCGCCATAGCTGGGACCCAGAAGCACCGGGCATGTTCGATGCGCTGCAGGCGATGGCTGAGAGCGCTGGAGCCGAAGGGGCAGCGGTGGGCGACGGCAAATGACCCCGATCGTTGGCCGCGTCCCAACCCGGATCGCGCTGTTCAATGGCCTTGGCAGCGTCGCTTACGGGGTTAAGGATAACGGCTTTTCGACCTTCCTGCTGATCTTCTACAACCAGGTGCTGGGCATGGACGCGCGGCTGGTCAGCTTTGCGCTGCTGATCGCGCTGGTGTTCGATGGCATGATCGACCCGGTGTTCGGGCACCTGAGTGACCGCACCTATACCCGCTGGGGCCGCCGCTTGCCGTGGCTTTACCTGGCTCCGCTGCCGCTGGCGATTGCGTGGATATTCCTGTGGTCGCCGGTCGGCGCGCCCAGTTTCGGCTACTTGCTGGCAACCGCGATCTGCGTGCGCGCTGCGGTCGGCGCTTGCGAAGTGCCATCATCGGCCTTGGTGGCCGAAATCACCCGCGATTATGATGAGCGCACCCGGATCCTGCGCTATCGCTATCTGTTCGCCTGGGGCGGCGGGCTGCTGATGCTGCTGCTCGCTTACGGGGTGTTCCTGCCCAGCAACATGCTGGCGCGCGAAGGTTACCGCGAATTTGGCATTGCTGGCGGTGTGCTGATGCTGGCTTCGGTGCTGATCTCGGCGCTCGGGCAACATTCCACCATTGCGCACTATCCCGCCAAAGTCCCTGCCAAGACCACGCTGCGCGGTTCGGCGGCCGAAATCCTGTCATGCTTCCGCCAGCCCGCGTTCGTGGTGGTGCTGTTCGCCATCGTCGCTGCGGTGACCAGCACAGGCATCACCTTTTCGATCTCCAACTATCTCTATCTGTTCGTCTGGCAGTTCAGCCCGGGGGCGTTCCGGCTGTACCCGTTCCTGCTGTTCGCCAGTGTGATTGGCAGCTTTTTCCTGGCCGGGCCGATGCATAAGCGCTGGGGCAAGCGCGACACCGGGATATACACCGCGCTGGTCGGCACGGTCTTCTGGATCGCGCCGCTGCTGCTGCGCCACTTTGGGTTCTGGCCGGTCGATGGCAGCAATGCCGCCACCGGAAGCCTGTTCTTTTTTGCCTTCTTTTCGAACATGGCGAGCGTGATCAGTTCGATCTCGATCTGGTCGATGGTCGCCGATGTGGTCGAGGTGTCCGAACAGCAGACCGGCCGCCGCGAAGAGGGCACCTTTGCTGCGGGAGCGTTCTTCGCCTCCAAATGCTCGACCGGTCTCGGCATTTTCGTCACCGGGTTTCTGCTCAGCTTTGCCGGTATGCCGCAAGGCGCCAAGCCCGGCATGGTCGATGCGGCGGTGGTTGACCGGCTGGCGCTCAGCTATGCCGCAATAGTCACTATCCTTGGGATTACCGTCGCGCTGATCTTGCGCCGCTTCCCGATTACGCGGGCCGATCACGAGGCGCGATTGGCCGCGCTCGATGCAGCGGCGCGGGCCGATCCCGACGCGGGAGGCATGCACCCTTAATCGATCGCTTAATTCACCCTTGGCGCGGGGCCTGTCCCATGGCAGGGAGCGCTGCGAGACTCGACAGTATCAGGAAAGGAACATCCCATGGATTTCGATCCCACCGAACGGCAAGTCTATTGGCGCGACCGCGTCCGCCAGTTCATCGAAAACCACGTCCGTCCCCGGCAGGGCGACTACAAGGCGCAGGACCAGGCCGGTGAACGCTGGAAGGTGCTGCCGGTGGTCCAAGAGGAAAAGGCCCGCGCCAAGGCGCAAGGGATCTGGAACCTGTTCATGCCGCCGCAGGCCGGCCGCGCCCACGTGGACGATACCTTCGAATTCGAAGGCCCTGGGCTGACCAACCTTGAATACGCCTTGTGCGCCGAGGAAATGGGCCGCGCCGGGTTCGCCAGCGAAGTGTTCAACTGCTCCGCGCCCGATACCGGTAACATGGAAGTGCTCCACCGCTACGGCACCCGCGACCAGAAGGACCAGTGGCTCGCGCCGATCATGAACGGCGAAATGCGTTCGGCCTTCCTGATGACCGAACCCGCGGTGGCCTCGTCCGATGCGACCAACATCGAAACCTCGATCCGGCGCGACGGCGATGAATATGTCCTCAACGGCACCAAATGGTGGTCGTCGGGCGCAGGCGATCCGCGCTGCAAGATCGCGATTGTCATGGGCAAGACCGATTTTGAGGCCAAGCGCCACGCCCAGCAATCGATGGTGCTGATGGAACTCGACGCTCCGGGCGTCGAGATTGTCCGTCACCTGCCGGTGTTCGGCTATGACGATGCCCCGCACGGGCACATGGAAATCAAGCTCAACGACGTTCGCATCCCGGCCAGCAACATGCTGCTGGGCGAAGGCCGCGGGTTCGAGATCGCGCAGGGCCGCCTCGGGCCAGGCCGCATCCACCACTGCATGCGCACCATCGGCGTGGCCGAGGAAGCGATTGGCAAGATGGCCAAGCGGCTCCAGACGCGCGTCGCCTTCGGCAAGGCCGTGTCGGAACAGTCGGTATGGGAACAGCGTATCGCACGCGCGCGCATTGACATCGAGATGACCCGTCTGCTGTGCCTCAAGGCCGCCGACATGATGGACAAGGTCGGCAACAAGGCTGCTGCCGCCGAAATCGCGATGATCAAGGTCCAGGCACCGATGATGGCGCTACGGATCCTTGATGATGCGATCCAGGCGCACGGCGCGGGCGGTGTTTCCGAAGACTTCGGGCTCGCCTCGGCCTGGGCGCATCAGCGCACGCTGCGGATCGCCGATGGTCCCGACGAAGTGCACAACCGCGCGATCGCCCGGATCGAGTTCGCCCGTCACTCGGCCAATGCGCCGAAGACCGACGGCGCGTTCAGCTCGGGCGACGTCGGCGTATCGCGCTGAGTAAACCGGCATCCCGGGTTCGCCCGGGATGCCGGATTTAGCTTTTTGGAGAGATAAAGAACATGAAAGCAGCCGTCCTCGTTCAGGCCCATCAGCCGCTCGAAATCGAGCAGCTGACGATCAGCAAGCCCGGCCCGCACGAGGTTCTGATCCGCACCGCCGCCTGCGGCCTGTGCCATTCGGACCTGCATTTCATCGAAGGGACTTACCCGCACGCCATGCCAGCGGTGCCGGGGCATGAAGCCGCCGGAATCGTCGAAGCGGTCGGCAGTGAAGTGCGCACGGTCAAGGTCGGCGATGCGGTGGTGACTTGCCTGTCGGCCTTCTGCGGGCACTGCGAATTCTGCGTTACGGGCCGCATGGCGCTGTGCCTTGGCGCCGAAACGCGCCGCCCGGTCGGGGCCGAACCGCGTCTCACCCGCAGCAGCGACGGCTCGCCGGTGGCGCAAATGCTCAACCTTTCCGCCTTTGCCGAAATGATGCTGATCCACGAACATGCCTGCGTCGCGATCAACCCCGATATGCCGCTTGACCGGGCGGCGGTGATCGGCTGCGCGGTGACCACTGGCGCGGGCACGATTTTCAACGCCTGCAAGGTCACGCCGGGCGAGACCGTCGCGGTGGTCGGCTGCGGCGGAGTTGGCCTTGCCACGATCAACGCCGCCAAGATTGCCGGCGCGGGGCAGATAATCGCCGCCGATCCCATGCCCGAAAAGCGCGCCTTGGCGATGAAGCTTGGTGCGACGCATACAGTCGATGCCTCAGACCCCGATGCGGCCAAGATGATCCAGGAAATGAGCAAGGGCGGGGTCGATCACGCGGTCGAAGCGGTCGGGCGTCCGGCTTCGGCGCAGCTCGCGGTCAGTTCACTGCGGCGCGGCGGCACGGCGACTATTCTGGGCATGATGCCGCTCAATGAAAAAGTCGGGCTGTCGGCAATGGACTTGCTCTCGGGCAAGAAACTGCAAGGCGCGATCATGGGGATGAACCACTTCCCGGTTGATCTGCCGCGGCTGGTCGAGTTCTACATGCGCGGGCTGCTCGATCTCGACTCGATCATTGCCGAACGCATTCCGCTTGAGCAGATCAATCAGGGCTTCGACAAGATGAAGACCGGCGCCTCGGCGCGCAGCGTTATCGTGTTCGAGCAGTAAAGGACCAAGCTGCATGAGCGAGGCAATCAACGCTGAGGAAGCCTTTGTCGGCACGGTCGAACCCGAAGGCGCGGACAAGCTGGATGAGGGCAAGCTCGCCGACTGGATGGCGGCCAACGTCACCGGCTTCGAAGGCCCGCTGCACCTGACCAAGTTCAAGGGCGGGCAATCGAACCCGACTTACAAAATCGCCGCGCAAAGCGGGAACTATGTGCTGCGGCGCAAGCCGTTCGGAGTGCTGCTGCCCTCGGCCCACGCGGTTGACCGTGAATACCGGGTCCAGGCCGGGCTTCACAAGACGGGCTTCACGGTCGCGCCGCAGTATGGCCTGTGCACCGACGACAGCGTGGCCGGATCAATGTTCTACGTGATGGGGATGATCGACGGCCGCACCATCTGGGACGGGGCCATGCCCAAGGATGCGCCAGCCTATCGCCGCGCCACTTACGAAGCGATGATCGATACGCTGGCAGCGTTGCACAACACCGATGTTGCTGCGGCCGGCCTGTCCGAATTCGGCAAGCCGGGCAACTATTTCGGCCGCCAGATCGATCGCTGGACCAAACAGTATCGCCTGGCTGAAACCGAGACGATCCCCGAGGTTGAGCGGCTGATCGAATGGCTCCCGGCGACCATGCCCGAGCAGGACCGCACCAGCGTGGTCCACGGCGATTACCGCATCGACAACATGATCTATGCGCATGACCGGCCTGAAGTGCTCGCCGTGCTCGACTGGGAACTGTCGACTTTGGGCGATCCGCTCGCCGATTTCACGTATGTTTCGATGGCTTGGGTGACCGAAAACGGCGGCCGTTCGGGCGTTGCCGATCTTGACCGCAAGGCGCTGGGCATTCCGGAACAGGAAGAGGTGGTCGAACGCTATTGCGCCGCCACCGGGCGGGACAGCGTGCCCGACATGAACTGGTACTTCGCCTACAACTTCTTCCGCCTGACGGGGATCCTGCAGGGCATCAAGAAGCGGGTGATCGATGGCACCGCCAGCTCATCCCATGCCAAGGAGCAGAGCGAACGGGTCAAACCACTCGCCGAACGCGCCTGGGACTTTGCGGTGAAAGCCGGAGCCTGATCCTTTAGAACGCCTTGCTCCAGGTGAACGCGACCCCGCGGTCATCGGGCAGATTGGCGTAATGACCCGGATCGGTGCGGTAAAACAGGCTGAACATCGCCGCGCCGCTCCACAGCGGGCCGCGCCAGGCGAGTTCGGTATCCACTTCGCGGCCGCGCGGCGCGAGGTTCAGCACTGACCGCGCAAAAGTCGGCTGCAAGGTAGCGTAGCTGTAATCGACCGGCAGGTTCAGTACGATCCCGCCGCTTTCGACCCGCAGCGGCTGCGACACCCGCAGACCCAGCCAATCACCGCGCTTGATCACACCCAGCCGTGCCGCGTCGAGCGACCAGGCCGAGCTGATCATTCGGCTTCCGGCCGCAACCGAACCGCCGCTGCGCGCCGCAGTAAAGCCGCTGCGCCATTGCGCGCCGAGCTGCCAGCCTGGAGCAGGCTGCCATTGCCCCGTGGCATCTAGGAACAGGCTGTCCGCACCGCCGCCGCCGAACCCGTCGGCAAGCCGCGCACCCAGAATCGATTGCCGCTCAGCCAGCCAGCTAGCGCCAAAGGCCAGTTGCAGATCACCAAAGCCGCGATCGACCGATAGGCCATAGCGGTCGGCACTGTCGTAGCGCCGCCGGTCGAAGCCGTAGGTGGTCGACCAGACCGGTGCTGCAGTCACCGGCGAGCCGTGCTCGGCGCTCGCCGCGATGCCCCAGCGGCCCAGCTGCTGGCGCCAGGCCACCGACAGCACATCGTCCTGCCCGAAGCCCTGATCGTCTCCCGGCGCGCGGGCGATCAGGAAGGCCGGCTGGGCCTGCCCTTGGAGCTGCGCGACGAGCCCGTCTGCGCCTTGCGAGAAGCCGAACGCGATCTTCGCATCGGGCGCAATGCGGGCCACGACTTGCCCGGCAAGAACCTTGGCGATTTGCGCATCGGCCGAGCTGAGCCGCAGCAGACCTTGCCACGGCAGGCGCTCGGCCCGTCCACTGGCGTCGACCGAGAAGGACAGCGAGACCTTGTCGGTGCCCACCGCGACATGGCGAACCCGTGCATTGAGCGCCGGGGCCAGCTTCGGCTGGACCTGCGCGGTGCGCACCTCGGCGCCAAGATCGTAACGGTAGGCGCGCTGGTAACCGTCCAGCACGATCGCGCCGAAGCCGCTGATCCCGGAGCCGGCGTCACCCATCGGCGCGGAGGTTACCACCGTGGTATCGCCAAGCCCGATTGCCGTGACCGAACCGGCCAGGCTGGTCGTGCCTTGCGGCGCAAATGCGCTGGCGATGTTGAGGATCCCGCGGCCATAGATCGCATCGGTGCCGACCGCGCCGCCATCGCTGGCGGTGCGCAGCAGCAGGTCGACCACTTGCGGCGCGGTCAGGTTGGGGAAGGCCTGGCGCAGCAAAGCTGCCGCCCCGGCGATTTGCGGGGCGGAAAAGCTGGTGCCCGAAAAGACGAAGGCCGAGCGCGATCCGTCGGGGTTGTTCACCACCTTGAGCACGCCGTTTTCGTAAACGCAGCAGACCCGCTCGCCGCGCGCCGCGAGGAACCAGGTCTGCTCGGTCCCGGCCTTGTTGCTGAAGGCCGAGATGGTGTTGGTGGCATCGACAGAACCGGCGATGATGACGTTACCATTGCCCGCGGCGCGCAGGCCCGCGGCAAACGGATCGGGATTGTTCGGATCGACCGCTGGATCGGTCGAATCGCCGTCATTGCCGGCCGAGATCACCACCACCACGCCGTTCGCGGCAGCATTGGCGATGGCATTGCGCAGGGTGAAATTGGGCGGCGAGCCACCGAGCGACAGGTTGATCACCTTCGCGCCCGCAGCCACTGCGGCGTTGACCCCCGCAGCGATGTTGGTGTCCGAAAAGGTGCAGCCGCTCTTCGGGTCGGAAGCAACGGCGCTGGCGCAGGTGCCAGCGGTATCGGCCCGGTACATCGCGATGGTTGCGTCAAATGCGATCCCGACGATGCCGGTGCTATCGCGCGCCGCCGCCGCGACCAGTGCAACATTGGTGCCGTGATCGCTATCCGGGTTCGTCAATCCGCGGCTGCCGACGACGTCCGCCGACGACGTGCTGATCCGCCCGGTGAATTCCGGACTGGTCTGGTCAATACCCGAATCGATGATGCCGATGGTTACCCCCCGGCCGGTCGTCCCGCCGGTCCACGCCGCGATTGCGCCATGCTGGCTGGGCCCGGTCGAGCGGTTGTATTCGCTGGTCAGGAACACCGACGATGGGGTGGGGGTGGGCGTCGGGGTGGGGGTCGGCGTGGGAGTTGGGGTCGGAGTCGGAGTCGGAGTCGGCGCGGGGGTCGGCGCAGGAACCGGCACCGGCGTGCTGCCGACCGAGCCGCCATCGCAGCCCGCGACCATCGCAAACGACAGAAGCGCGGCCGCCATGTGCCAGCGCGCTTCGAGAAGGACAGGTTTGGACATGCGGCAGACCCCAGTTCCGGCGCGACAGGCCAGGATCGCAACTATTTGCCACGCCTATGCTTAACAGCATATTTCTTTCGCGATATGCAGCGTCACTTCTTGCCCGCTAGAATGCCAGGCGATAGGCGCTGGAATTCGCGGCCCGGGCGCCGCGGCACGAGGAGAATTTGCACGATGTCCGCAGAGCTTGCCGCCGCCATCGAACAGGCCTGGGACGCGCGCGATACGGTCACGCCCGAAAGCGCCGAGGTGCGCCGCGCGGTCGATGAGGCGCTGGCCTTGCTCGACAGCGGGGCGGCGCGCGTTGCCGAGCCTGACGGAAGCGGCGGCTGGCTGGTCAACCAGTGGCTCAAGAAGGCAGTGCTGCTGAGCTTCCGGCTCAACGACAACGCGGTGATGGACTACGGCTCGGCCGGTGCCCCCTCGTTCGACAAGGTGCCGCTCAAGTTCACCGGTTGGGACGCGGACCGGTTCCGCAGCGCCGGGATCCGCGCGGTGCCCGGTGCGATCGTCCGGCGCGGCGCGCACGTGGGCAAGAACGTGGTGCTGATGCCGAGCTTCGTGAACATCGGCGCGCATGTCGGCGATGGGACGATGATCGACACCTGGGCCTCGGTCGGCAGCTGCGCACAGGTCGGTGCGGGCTGCCACATCTCGGCCGGGGCGGGGATCGGCGGGGTGCTCGAACCAATGCAGGCCAACCCCACGATCATCGGCGACAATTGCTTCATCGGCGCTCGCTCCGAAATCGTCGAAGGCGTGATCGTCGGCGAAGGTTGCGTCGTCGCGATGGGGGTGTTCATCACCGCGACCAGCAAAATCGTCTACCGCGATACCGGCAAGGTCATTACGGGGCATATCCCGCCTTACAGCGTAGTTGTACCAGGCGCGATGCCGGGCAAGCCGCTCGCGGACGGATCAGCAGGACCCTCGCTCGCCTGCGCGGTGATCATCAAGCAAGTCGATGCCCAGACCCGCGCCAAGACCGGCATCAACGAACTGCTGCGCGATTGATGCGGATGCGCAGCCTCCTGTTGCTGCCGCTGCTGCTGGCGGTCGCCCCACTGACTGCGCAGACTGCCGCGCCCGGGGCCATCCGGGTCGAGGTGGCGCAGATCGTGAAGCGCTACCCGCACGATCCCCGCGCTTTTACCGAAGGGCTGTTCATTGACCGCGGCGAACTGTTCGAAAGCACCGGTGAACTTGGCCGGTCATCGGTCAGGCAAGTCGATCTCGCCAGTGGCAAGGTGCTGCGCTCGGCCCAAATCCCGCCGCCGCAATTCGGCGAAGGGATTGTCCCGTGGCAGGGCCAGATCCTGAGCCTGACCTGGCGTGACAAGGTGGGCTACCGCTGGAACCGCAAGACCCTCAAAAAGCTCGGCAGTTTCACTTACGAAGGCGAAGGCTGGTCACTGACCAGCAATGGCCGCGAACTGGTGATGTCCGACGGCACTGACACGCTACGCTTCATCGATCCCGCGAAATTCACGGTCAAGCGTGCGCTCAAGGTAACCGTGCAGGGCAAGCCGCTGCGGATGATCAACGAACTCGAATGGGTCGACGGGCAGGTCTACGCCAATATCTGGCAGACCGATTTTGCAGTCAAGATCGACCCGGTCAGCGGCAAGATTGTGGGGCTGATCGACCTCAGCGCGCTGCACCAGGCGGCGGGTGCTTACGGGCAGGACCAGGTCGCCAACGGCATCGCGTGGGACGCAAAGGCCCGCAAGCTCTACTTCACCGGCAAGGAATGGCCCGCGCTGTTCGAGGTAAGGCTGGTGCCGGCTCCAACCGCTCAGAAATAGGTCGCGTTCTCGATCGGCGGATCGCCGCGGTGAGCATAGGCATAAGCTTCGGCACCCTTGAACACGCGCAGCAGGTTGCGGCTGGCGAGCTTTTCCAGATCAGCCTGGCTCCAGCCGCGCCGGGCTAGCTCGGTGAACAGCGCCGGGTATTTGGAGACGTCTTCCATGCCAGCGATCGTCACCTCGATCCCGTCGATATCGCCGCCGAGGCCAACGTGATCCGCGCCGATCCTTTTGGCGATGTAGTCGATATGATCGGCGATATCCGAGATCGAGCCACGCGGCATCGGGTGGGCCTTATCCCAATCGGCGAGCGCAGCCTTGGCCGCCGCCGGACTGCCGCGATTGAGCGCCTTGAACCGTGCTTCGGCAGCGTCGCGCTCGGCGCTCCACTGGCGGCCCGCATCGAGCACGTAAGGCGGGTAGAAGTTGACCATCACGATCCCGCCATTGATCTTGATCGCATCGAGCGCGCGATCGGTGACATTGCGCGGGTGGGGATTGAGCGCATAGGCGTTCGAATGGCTGACGATCACCGGTGCGCCGGCAATGGCCAGCGTATCGAGCATGGTCTTTTCCGATACGTGAGCCAGATCGACCAGGATGCCCAGCCGGTTCATTTCGCGCACCACTTGGCGGCCATAGTCGGTCAGCCCGTTGTGATCTGGCGCGTCGGTCGCGCTATCGGCCCAGGCGGTGTTCTTGAAGTGCGTCAGCGTCATGTAACGCGCGCCCAGCGCA
>JANYEY010000047.1 GCA_025359685.1 Sphingomonadaceae bacterium
ACCCGATGCTAACCGCCCGCCTCTCCCCGCCTGCCGCCTCCACGGCAGCAGGCATTGGACGTTCGAGCGGGCGTAGCTCAGGGGTAGAGCACAACCTTGCCAAGGTTGGGGTCGAGGGTTCGAATCCCTTCGCCCGCTCCAGTTTTCCCGGCAGCGATGATTCTCGACGCACGGGCTTGACCTGCCGCTGCGGGTGCCGTTCATCGCTGGACACATGTCTGCCTTCCTCTTCACCATGCTGGCCGCGCTTGTCGCCGGGCTTGGCGCACGCGACCAGATGCTGGTCGCCTCGCTGGCCGCGCGGCGTGGCGCGAGTATCGGCCTGCTTGTCGCCGCGCTGACGGTCGCCGCGCTCAGCGCGGGCATTGCTGGCTGGGCTGGCGGGCTGGTCGCGCCGCAGATGATGCCGCGCGCGCGTACCTTGCTGGTCGCCATGGCGCTGGGGCTCGCGGCGTTCGAAATGCTGGTCCTGCGTCCGCGCCGAGCGGCGGCCGAGCCGACCGAATCGCTGGGCGCGCTGGCCGTGGTGCTCCTTGCGCACGAATTGACTGACGCAGCGCGGCTGCTGGTTTTCGCCATTGCCGCGGCGAGCGCAGTACCGGCCCTTGCCTTGGCGGGCGGCATGGCCGGTTGCGGCGCCAGTATCGTCATCGGCTGGAGTGCCGGCGATATGCTGCTGCGCCTGCCGCTGGTCTGGCTGCGCGCGGGGCTGGGTGTGGTGCTCGCGGTGGTCGCGCTTTACCTTATTTCCTGACCGGTCCGGGATTTCACGCCGCCGCGCTGGCTGCTATGCCGCTCCACAATGACCAAGATCACCATCAAAAACGGTGCGAGTGACGCCGATATCGCGCACTGGCTTGAACGGCACATCGGTCACGCGCTGGCGGCGAGCGCGGAGCCGATCGCGATCACCATCCCGGGCGGGTCGACCCCGTTTCCGATCCTTGCCGAGCTCCACCGTTCGGCGCTCGACTGGCCGCGGATCACCGTCTGGCCGGGTGACGACCGGGTGGTTCCCGAGGATCACCCGGCGAGCAATGTCGGGCGCATCCGCGCTGCGCTCGAACCGCTGGGCGCGACTGTCGCCGCGCTCAGCGAGCAGGCGCGGCCGCCGCACTTCGCGCTGACCTGGCTGGGGATGGGCGCGGACGGTCACGTCGCATCGCTGTTTCCCAATACCGATCCGCGCGTCGATGATCCCATGCGCGTGCGCCGGTTGACCCCCGATCCGCTGCCGCCGGAGGCGCCGTTCGACCGGATCAGCATGACCATGCCGGCGCTGCTTGACAGCGATGCCTTGTTGTTCGTGATCCGCGGCTCAGACAAAGCGGCGCTGTTTGCCGCAGCCGGCCGGGGTGAGAATGACTTGCCGGTGGCACGGCTGCTGGGTGCAGCGCGGCAGCCGGTGACGTGCTTCACTTGATCCCCGCGCCATCGCACCGCATCGGCCTGCGCGTGGCGCACGCGGTGCGGCGGCGTTGGTGGCGCCTTGCCAAAGTGCAGCTCGAAGGGTGCCGGGTGATCGCCCGTGACAGCGCCGGACGCGTGCTGCTGATCCGCCATTCCTATGGCAGCGGCAACTGGATGCTGCCGGGTGGCGGCATCGCGCGGCGTGAGACACCGCTGGCCGCAGCGCTGCGCGAACTGGCTGAGGAGACCGGGCTCAAGCTCAGCCAGCCGCGCTGTCTCATGGTGCTTGAAGAAGCGCTCTACGGCACGGTCAACCGCGTCCACATGTTCATCGGCGAAACCGGCGGCGATCCGCGCTGCGATGGGCGTGAGGTGATCGAAGCACGGTTTTTCACGCCTGAGGCGCTGCCGGACGACCTGTCACCGCACCTGAAGCGGCACCTCGCCGACTGGCTGCAGCTGGCCGGCAGCTGACAAGTAGAGGCCCGGGACACGCCTGTCCCGGGCCTCCTGTATCGCGCGGCGGTTTGTCGCCGTTGGTTGGTCTACTTTTTTTCGGCCAGCACTTCGATTGCGGCTTCGCCCATGGTCTTGCATTTGGGCACTTCGCTCTGAATGAAGGCCGAGCTCTTGGTCTTGTCGCTGCTACCCAGGATGGCGATGATGACGTCCTCTTCCTTCTTGGTGTCGGCAATCACAGTGTTGGTGTCCTTTTTGCCGCCAACCGAAGCGATTGCCATCAGCGCCGCTGCCTGATTGTTCATCTTCTCGATGGTGACTTTGTCCTTCTCCGTCCCGTCATCCATGTTGAGCACCTGGGCAACGACCAGGCTGGTCGCCGCGCAATGGACGAGGTCGCCATATTTAAGGCCATCGTCGGCGCTCAGCATGGTCGGCAGCGAAAAAGCGGCGAGTGCCACTGCGGTGGCGGCAAGTTTGATCTTCATGTTCATCGGTCCCCTGATTGGCGAACGGGAGCGTGGTCCCCCGGTCTCTCACTTGGCGGTCAATAGCTGAACGCCGCGTGCTTACTTGCAAAAAAGCGACAGTCAGAACGGCAAGTTGCCTTGGCTGGCAACGACCGGCATGGCTTCGTCGTCTGGCTCATCGTCCAGTGCCGAAAGCGTTAGCCCGACCAGTCTGACCGGCTGGGCAAGCGGCAGCACTTCGTCGAGCAGCGCGTGACCAAGCGCCGTAAACTCGGCCTTGTCCGCCACGGCACGCGGCAAGGAGCGAGCGCGGGTGAGCTGCGTAAAATCGCCATGCTTGAGCTTGAGTGTCACGGTGCGGCCCTGGCTGCCGCTCTTTTCGATCCGCGCCCAGGTCAGCTCGATGATCCGCGCCAGCACCTCGCGCAGCGCCGAGCCAGAGGAAATGTCCTTGTCGAGCGTGCGTTCGCTGCCGACCGACTTGCGCGCACGGTTGGCCTTGACCCGGCGTAAGTCGATGCCTCTGGCCGCGCGGTAGAGATATTCGGCCTGAGCCCCGAAGTGCCGGCGCAGAAAGTCGATTTCGCAGCGCGCCAAGTCCGCCCCGGTCTCGATTCCCAGCGCCGCCATTTTCTCCGCGCCCTTGGGTCCGATCCCGAAGAAGCGGCGCACCGGCAGGCCGGCGACAAAGCCGGCGCCTTCACCCGGGCGGATCACGCACAGGCCATCGGGCTTGTTCTGGTCGCTCGCCAGCTTGGCGAGGAACTTGTTGTACGAAACGCCCGCACTGGCGGCGAGGCCGGTTTCGGCCTTGATCCGCGCCCGGATCAATTCGGCGATGCGCACCGCCGAACCGATACCCTTCAGGTCCTCGGTCACGTCGAGGAAGGCTTCATCGAGGCTGAGCGGTTCGACCAACGGAGTGTAGTCGAGAAAGATCTCGCGGATCTGGTGCGAGACTTCGGAATAGACCGAAAACCGCGGCGGGCGGAAGATCAGGCTGGGGCACAGCCGCCGCGCGGTGACCGACGGCATGGCGCTGCGGCAGCCGTATTTGCGCGCTTCATAGCTGCAAGTGGTAAGCACGCCGCGCGGACCCGATCCGCCCACCGCCACCGGCAGTCCGCGCAGCGACGGATCGTCGCGCTGTTCGACGCTGGCGTAGAAGGCATCCATATCGACATGGATGATCTTGCGCAGCCCGCTAGCCTGGTTGGCATCTTCATCGTAAGGGCTGTCGGTCTCGGCCATCGCGGACAGATAGCGCGTTTCACCTGCATACGAAAAGAACTGGCAACTCGCGGCACGTTTCGCCATTGGCCAGAGCCTGATGCCCCAGCGTGATCCCACCGCAGCCGGATATGGTGCCGGACCCGGCGAGTTCATCGCGCTGATGGCGATGACCATGGCGCTGCAGGCGATGTGCATCGACGCGATGCTGCCGGCGCTGGGCAATATCGCGACCGAGCTCAACGTGGCCGATCCCAACCGGCGCCAGCTGGTGGTCGGCGTGTTCCTGTTCGCCGCCGGGTTTGGCTCGCTGTTGCCCGGCGCGCTGGCTGACCGGTACGGTCGCCGCCCGGTGCTGTTCGTCTGCTTTGCAGGCTATATCGTGCTGTCGCTGGCCTGCGCGCTGGTGACCGACTTTACCGCGCTGCTGGTGCTGCGGACGGTTCAAGCGCTGTTTTCGGCTGGCCTTGCGGTGCTGCCCAGCGCGATCATTCGCGACCGGTTTGCCGGTGATGCGATGGCCAAGATGATGTCGACCATCTCGGTCGTCTTCATGATTGTGCCGATGCTTGCGCCGACTTTCGGTCAGGCGGTGCTGCTGGTGGCGAGCTGGCGCTGGATCTTTGGCGGCATGGCGGTGATGGCGCTGGTCGTTGGCGTGTGGGCCTACCTGCGGCTGCCCGAAACGCTGCACCCCGATTATCGCCAGCCAGTCGAACCAAAGCGCATTGCGCTGAACATGTGGGAAGCGGCGAGCAACCGCGCCGCGATCGGCTATGTCATGGGCGGGGCGCTGCTGACCGGCGGGCTGTTCGGTTATATCAATTCTGCCCAGCAGTTGATTGGTGAGCATTTCG
>JANYEY010000058.1 GCA_025359685.1 Sphingomonadaceae bacterium
ACGCCCTGAGCGCGTTGAGCGGAAGCCAGCGCCGATTCATGACAGCCTTGTTCGCGATGATCTCGCCCCTCTTGCCGCAGCTGAACTGCGGTCACCTGATGTCTGACTATTTGACATAGGGCTATGCCTAAAGTCGATTTCCCGTTTGCAGCCTGCTGCGTCACTATCCGCGTTAATGCTTTGCGGGGAGTTTGCTGATGTCTGACCTGGCGTGGGCCGCCGGCCAATTCGCAGCGCGCCGTGCTGGCCATTCTCTGCCGCAGGGCCTTTACCTCGATCCCCGCGCTTTCGATTTCGATATGGAAGCAATCTACGGTCAGAGCTGGCTGATGGCCGGGTTCGAATGTGAACTGCCCAAGCCCGGCACCTACATGGCGATGACCGTGGGCAAATGGCCGGTCCTGATCACCCGCAACCGCGACGGCGAGATCAAGGCCTTCCACAACAGCTGCCGCCACCGCGGATCGCAGATTTGCAAGCCGGGCAGCGGCTCGGCCGCACGGCTGGTCTGCCCCTATCACCGTTGGACCTATGACCTGGACGGCGGGCTGCTGGCCGCCGGGCGCATGCCGGCCGATTTCAACAAGGCCGATCACGGGCTGAGGCCAGTGGCGACCGAGTGCATCGCCGGGGGGATCTTCATCTGCCTGGCCGACACTCCGCCGCCGTTCGCGGAATTTGGAGCAAAATTCGAAGCTTACGCCGCACCGCACGATTTCAAGAACGCAAAGCTTGCCGCATCGGCGGTGCTGGTCGACTTTGCCAACTGGAAGCTGGTGATGGAAAACGCGCGCGAGTGTTATCACTGCGCAACCGGGCATCCCGAGCTTTCGCGGACTTTCCCGGTCGGTATGTCCAAGCATTTTGATATTGGCGAGAATGCCCGCAATGCAGCCTTTGCTGACCGGATGGATAAGCTTGGTCTGGCTCAAGCCCCGGCCGAAGGGCACTGGTGGCAACTCGCGCGGTTTGCCCTGAACGAGGGCTGCGTGTCGATCTCACCCGATGGGCAACCTGTCTCGAAAAAGCTGATGTGCACGACCGGGGACGGCGATCTGGGTTCGATGCGCTGGGCGATCGACCCGCACCTGTTTGGCCATGCCGCCGCCGATCATGCCTTCACGTTCAGCTGCATGCCAGTCGGTCCCGCTGAAACCCACGTGTTCAGCAAGTGGCTGGTGCACAAGGACGCGGTCGAAGGGGTGGACTACCACCTGGGCGAACTGACCGACCTGTGGACCCGCACCAATCTGCAGGACAAGGAGCTGGCGGAGAACAATAGTGCGGGGATCGAAAGCCCGGGCTACACACCCGGACCTTACTCCGAAGATGCCGAGATGCTCGTGATGCGCTTTACCGACTGGTATTGCGACAAGGCCCGTGCATACCTTGCTGCCCATGTCGATTGACCCGCCCACCGGCTTCAGGCCGGAAACACTCGCCGTAGCTTTCGGTTACGATCCGCAGAACGCATCGGGATCGGCCAAGCCGCCGATCTACATGACCTCGACCTTCGTCTACCCATCGGCGCAGCATGCCAAGCATGTCCACGAAGCGTTCTTCGACGGGACCGGGCCGCTGGCGGGCGAGGCGCAGCATATCTATTCGCGGCTGGGTCATCCCGGGCTCGACATCCTCGAAGAGCGGCTGGCGGCGATCGACGGGGCCGAAGCTGCGGTTGCCTACAGCAGCGGCATGGCGGCGCATTCCTCGATCGCGCTGGCCTTCATGCGCCCGGGCGACAGCGCACTGCACGGGCGGCCGATCTATGGCGGCGTCGACATGCTCTACAACAGCATCATGCCGCAATACGGCTGTCACGCCGCGGCTTATCTCGATGGAACCGATGAGGCCGGGGTGCGCGCAGCAGCCGATCTGGCAATGGCGCAAGGCCTGCTCAAGCTTATCATCGCCGAAACGCCAGCCAATCCCACCGCGGCCATCGTCGACCTCGAATTGATGGTGCGGCTGGCGGATGAAATCGGCGAGCGGCAAGGGCATCGTCCGCTGGTCGTGGTCGACAACACCCTGCTCGGCCCGTTTGCCCAGCGCCCGATCGAACTGGGCGTGGACTTGTGCATGACCTCGCTGACCAAATATTGCGGCGGCCACAGCGACTTGCTGGCGGGCGGAATAAGCGGCAAGCGCGAGCTGATCGACCTGCTCAAGGCGATGCGCACCACCTGGGGCAATCACCTCGATCCCTACACCTCATGGCTTGTGACCCGGAGCCTGGAATCGGTTCATGTCCGCACCGAACGGGCGATGAGCAATGCCCGCAGGGTGGCGGAATTCCTTCGCGATCATCCCAAGGTGGCGGGCGTCACTTACCTCGGCTTTCTGGCCGAAGGTAGCCGCCAGCGCGCGGTTTACGACCGGCAATGCAAGGCCGCCGGATCGACCTTCTCATTCCACCTCCACGGCGGCGAGGCTGAAGCCTTCCGCATGCTCGACCAGCTGCGCCTGCTCAAATTGGCGGTCAGCCTGGGCGGATCGGAAACGCTGATCTGCCATTCGGCCAGCACCACGCATTACGCCCTCACCCCCGAACAGCGGCTTGATGGCGGCATTACCGCTGGCACGATGCGGCTGTCGGTCGGGCTTGAACACGTCGACGATCTGATCGCGGATCTTGCGCAGGCATTGGAAGCAGTTTGATGGAACTCAATTTCACCGGAACCGATATTTGTGCGGTGGGCGGCACGCGCAGCCCGGCCGAAGCGCATTATGACGTGGTCGTGGTTGGGGCCGGCCCAAGCGGGATTGCCGCTGCGCTCGAAGCGAAGCAGACCGGTGCATCGGTGCTGCTGGTCGACGAAAACCCGGTGTCTGGCGCGCTGATGGGCAATGACGTGCCGCTTTATTTCGGTGGCCGGATGACCGCCGCGACGCAGAACAGCGAGCGCATGCTCGAAGCAGTATTCATGTCGATGCCCGCGCTTGAACAGGCAATGGAAGCAGGGATCGAGCTGCTCCTGGGCACGACAGCCTGGGGCGTTTACCGCAACGGACCCGGTATGCAAAGCCTGCCCGAACAGGTCGTCGGCCTCGCCGATGCGGAGCGTTCGTGGCTGGTGGGGTTCGGCCGGATCGTGCTCGCCACCGGCGCGCGCGATCTGGCGCTGGCGTTTCCCGGCTGGAACCAGCCCGGGGTGATGGGCGCGGCCGCCTTGCAGATGCTGCTGACCCGCTACGCTGCCTTTGACGGCCACCGCGTGCTGATCCTCGGGTCGCACGATCTGGCACTGGAGACCGCGCTGATCGCGATCGAGCACGGGCTGGAGGTGGCCGGGCTGGTGGAAGTGCGCGCGACGCCGCAGGGTTCGGCCGGTCTGGTCGCCAAGCTCGCCGCAGCCGGGGTCTCCGTTCACTGCAATACGGCGGTCGCCTCGGCTCAGGGCGGGATTAACGGCATCGAGGCGGCGACGCTGAGCAGCGGTAAGACCATCGCCTGCGACACGATCTGCACCGCAGTAGGCCTCATTCCCTCGATCGAACTGGTCGATGCGATGCACGGCCCGCGCGAACTCGATGCAATGCGCGGCGGCTATGTTCCCGTCGGCGAGGTGACTGTTTCAGCTGTCGGGCTTTGCGCTGGCCTTGCAGACAGCGGGTTCGATCATGTCGAATACCGGATGGACTGGGTCCGCGCCGTGGCCGCATCCAGCGCACCGGACACAATCATCTGTCAGTGCGAGGAAGTGACCCGCGCCGATCTGCTAGGCGTGCAGCCGCCGAACTATCTCGCACGGCCACCCGCGATGTGCGCCCGGTCGCTCGAAACACTGCTGAATGACGGTCCGGCCAACCAGGACCAGATCAAGCGCCTGACCCGCGCCGGCATGGGAGTCTGCCAGGGCCGCCGCTGCCGCGATCAGGTGGCGATGCTGCTCGCGCTCGAATCCGGCCAGCCGTTCGCCGCGATTCCGCTCGCTAGTCATCGCGCCCCAGTGCGCCCACTGCCGCTGAAGATCCTGGCCGACTGGAACGAGCCCGCTCAGATGGAAGCCGCGTGGGACGTGTGGTTCGGCATTCCGACCCAGTGGGTGCCGGTCGAAGACATCGGCACCCCATTCGAGGATGAGCATCGGGGCATGCTCTACACGGGGATGTACAAATGAGCGGGTCGGAAGTCGTCATCGTCGGCGGCGGGGTCACCGGGCTCAGCGCCGGGTGGTGGCTGGCGCGCTCGGGCGTCAAGGTCACCGTGCTCGACAAGTTTATTGTCGGCTGGGAGGCGTCGGGCCGCAATGGCGGCGGCGCCTCGCACTATTCCAGCCCCCTGTTCGATGAAGAGCAGCGCCTGTGGCTGCAAATGGACGACCTGCTCGGCTATCCGACCGAGCATCAGAAGGAACGCATCCTGATCGCGATGACCGAGCGGCAATGGGAGCAGTACCGCTTCGTCGCGGCAAGGCATCAGCGACTGAACCATCCGGTCGAAGTGCTCGACGTCAAGCAAGTGCAGGAAATGGTACCGCTGGCGGGCGATAATTGCTTTGGCGGGGTCCACTACAAATTCGGCGGGCACGCCAACCCGCAACGCTCGGTGCAGGCCTATGCCTGGGCGCTGCAGGACCTTGGCGGCACAATTCACCAGCACAGCCCGGTTACGGGTTTTGAAACGGCTGGCGGCAAGGTCACGGCGGTCAAGACCGCCACTGCCACTTATGGCTGCGATGCTGTGGTGGTTGCAGCCGGGCCGCAGATCCCGCAGCTGATGGCGCAGCTGGGCGTAGACATCCCGCTTGCCGCCGCCCGGGCCGAGATGATCATCACCGAACCCGCGCCGATGATGCCGCTCGGCGGGGTCGATGGCCACAAGCTCTATGGCCGCCAGACGATGCGCGGCAATCTTGCATACGGCGGCGGACCGCATGAATGGATCGACGTTGATGAAGTCGGCCCAGCCGCTCGCCCCTCGACCTCGCTGGCCCGCAACCTTGCGCGGCGGCTGGCCGAATTGTTGCCGAAGGCGGCGCACCTCAACGTGATCCGCAGCTGGGCCGGGGTGGTCGAGAATTCGCCCGATGGCCGCCCGATCATCGACCGCCTGACCAGCCCCGACAACGTTGTAGTTGCATCGATGTCGGGAGTCGGCTTCGGGCTGTCCCCGGCTTCGGGCCATGCAATCCGCGATCTGGTGATCGACGACAAGTGCTCGTTTGCCGATATCAATATCCTGAAACTGTCGCGGTTTGCGGGACTTGAGGCGGACTGGCGCGAACGGCGCGGGTGGACGGCGCTTGCATGACCAAATATTCGGCGCTCGGGCTGCTGCGCGGGGTCTTCAACGGTCAGAGCCACTGGCAACCGGCCTGGCGCGATCCTGAGCCCAAGGCCAGCTATGACATCGTGATTATCGGCGGCGGCGGGCACGGCCTCGCCACCGCCTATTACCTCGCGAGCGTCCATGGGATTCGCAACATTGCCGTGCTCGAAAAGAGCTGGATCGGCGGCGGTAATACCGGCCGCAACACCACGCTGGTGCGATCCAACTACCGCCAGAAGCCGCTGCACGATTTCTTCGAATTCGGGCTTAAGATGTGGGAGCGTCTTAGCGACGAGCTTAACTACAACGTGATGTTTTCGCCGCGCGGAGCTTTGATGCTGGGGCATAGCGATAGCGATATGGCGATGCTGGCGCAGCGCGGCGATGCGATGCGGGTGGACAGAATCGATGCCGAACTGCTCAGCCGCGACCAGGTGGCAAAACTTGAGCCGCAGCTCGATATGTCGCGCGATGCACGCTTTCCGATCGACGGCGGGCTGATCCAGCGCCGCGGCGGGACTGCCCGGCACGATGCGGTCGCCTGGGGCTATGCCCGCGCGGCCGACCAGCTGGGTGTCGACATCATCCAGAAATGCGAAGTCACCGGCTTCGTCCGCCAAGGCGACGCAGTGGTTGGCGTTGAGACGTCGCGCGGCCAGATCGGCGCTGGCCGCACGGCAATTTGCGTCGCCGGTCACAGCGGGCACGTCGCGGCGATGGCCGGGCTCAAGTTACCGGTCGAGAGCCAGACTTTGCAGGCGCTGGTCACCGAAGGCGTCAAGCCGATGATCAATGGCGTGATCATGTCGCAGTCGCTGCATTGCTACATCAGCCAGTCGGACAAGGGCGGGATCGTCATGGGCGGCGATCCGGACAATTGGCCAAGCTATGCCCAGCGCGGGCAGCCAATGGTCACCGAAGGGGCAATTGCGCAGGCGATTGCGCTGGTCCCGGCATTGTCGCGGCTGCGGATGCTGCGCACCTGGGGCGGGGTCACCGACATGAGCTTCGACGGCTCGCCAATCATCGGCACGACCCCGGTACCGAACCTCTTCCTCAACGGCGGCTGGTGCTATGGCGGGTTCAAGGCCACCCCGGCGTCCGGCTGGACCTATGCCCATACGCTGGCCACCGGCACGCCGCACGCACTCAACGCGCCGTTCGATTTGGGCCGCTTTGCCCGCGGCGACACGATCGATGAAAACGGCGTCGGCCCGATGCCGAACCACCGCTAGAAAAGGGGCGTTACAATGATGCTAATCACCTGCCCCCATTGCGGCCCGCGCGCCCAGGCCGAGTTCACTTACGAACGTACGGTCGATTCAGTGGTCCAGCCCGGCACCGACCCGGCAGGGGCGATGGAGCGCCTGTTTACCCGCGCCAACCCGCGCGGTCTCGACGATGAAATCTGGCGGCACACCTTTGGTTGCCGCGCCTGGCTGGTGATGACGCGCCACCGAGTGACTCACGCGATCGAGGCGATCCGCGCGGTCGGCCCGGAGGCTTTGCCATGAGCGGCCCTCAGCGCGCAGGCGAACCCGGCACGATCCGCTTTACCTTCGATGGCAAGCCGTTGCTGGCGCGCCGGGGCGATACGCTGGCGGCGGCCCTGCTCGCCAATGGCATCGGACTGGTTGCTCGCAGCTTCAAGTATCACCGCCCGCGCGGGATCATGGCCGCAGGAGTTGAGGAACCCAACGCGCTGGTCACGGTCGGCACCGGCGGACGCAGCGAGCCTAACACCCGCGCAACCGACCTGTTCGTCTATGAAGGAATGGTGGCGCGCAGCCAGAACCGTTGGCCCAATCTGTCCTTCGACGTGGGATCGATATTGGGCCTCGCCGCCAAAGCGCTGCCCGCTGGGTTCTATTACAAGACCTTCTTCGGATCAGCCAAGCGGTGGATGTTCTACGAATGGTTTATCCGCCGCGCCGCCGGGCTGGGCGATGCCCCGAATGCGGCTGACCCTGATCGTTTTGCCCAGCGCGCAGGCTTTTGCGATGTTCTGGTGGTCGGGGCGGGACCGGCCGGACTCGCCGCTGCACTGGCCGCTGCCGAGGCGGGCGAGCGGGTGACACTTGTCGAGCAGGACCGTGTGCTCGCGCCGTCGCTGGTCCGCGATCCGCAGGAGCTTGATCCAGCTTGGGCGGAGGCCACCGCAGCACAAATCAGTGCATTGGGCGGGCAAATCCTGCTGCGCACCACGGCTGCGGGCTATTGGGACGATAATCTCATTACCTTGAGCCAGCGGCTGGCCGAACCGGGCCAGCAGCCACCGAACGGGGCCGCGCAACGACTGTGGCACGTCCGGGCCAAGCGGGTGGTGCTGGCCACCGGTGCGCTGGAACGCCCGCTGGCTTTCGCACACAACGATCGCCCCGGCGTGATGCTGAGCCAGGCGGTTCGGACCTATGTGCGGCGCTTTGGTGTGGTGCCGGGCCAGCGCGTGATAATCGCGACCAACAACGACGATGCCTACCTGACCGCCGCCGCCATGCGCGATGCCGGGGCCGAAGTTGTCGCGGTACTTGATACCCGGCCAGCTCCTGCGGGGGCAACCAGCGGCTTCACGGTTCACAACGAGGCGATGCCACTGGCGACCACAGGTGCGCGGCATCATTTACGCGAGGTCAGCGCCCGAGTGGGCGGCAAGATCGTCCGCTGGCAGGCCGACCTGCTGGCGATGTCCGGCGGTTTCACCCCGGTGGTCCACCTGCACATGCAGGCGGGCGGCGCGGCGCTGGACTGGGATGATGCCAGCCAGTCGTTCCTGCCCGGTGCTGCGCGGCAGAACGTAACGTCGATTGGCGCTGCAGCCGCTGCCGATCCCATCGGTCCGACCCCGCCGCCGGAAAATTCGGGCAAGGCCTTCATCGATTTCCAGAACGACGTCTCGCTTGGCGATGTCGATCTCGCCTGGGCCGAGGGTTATCGCTCCGTCGAGCATCTCAAACGTTACACCACGCTGGCCATGGCTACCGATCAGGGCAAGACCAGCAACATGGCAGCGCTCGGCCGGCTCGCCGAGAAGCAGGGCGTGGCCATCCCCGATGCCGGTCTGACCACGTTCCGTCCGCCTTATACACCGGTCACCATGGGGCTGCTCGCAGGCCGAAGCGAGCGCGATGCCGGAGCACATCTGCGCCGCTTGGCCCTCTATGATGTGCATCAGGCCAAGGCGCCGACCTGGCAGCCGCTGGGCTATTGGAAACGCCCGCGCGCTTATCCTGCAGGCACCGAGACGCTTGCTCAGGCAGCACTGCGCGAAGCGCGCAGCGTCCGCACTGCGGTGGGCATGACCGACGTTTCAACTCTGGCCAAGTTCGAAGTCAGTGGCCCGGATGCCGCCGCACTGCTCGAACTGATCTGCGCGACGACAGTGGCAAAACTGGCGGTGGGGCGCGGGCGCTACACTTTCATGCTGCGCGAGGACGGGCTGGTCTTCGATGACGGCACGGTCTGGCGGCTCGGTGAAGATCGCTACCTCCTGACCAGTTCGACCGGCGGGGCCGACCGGATGGCAACGCATATCTCGTATGTCCGCCAGTTCCTCTACCCGCAGCTTAAAGTCTCCGCGGTCAACGTGCAGGAACACTACGCCGGGATCGCGGTGGCCGGACCACATGCCAAAACAGTGCTGGCTGCCTTGATCGGCGAAGAGGTGCCGCGTCACATGTCGACCGTGCCAGCTGCGATTGGCGGGGTTCCGGTTCTGGTCTTGGCCGCAAGCTACAGCGGCGAGCGGGCCTTCGAAATCTATGTCGAGGCCAGTAAAGCAGAACCGGTGTGGAGCGCGTGCGAGGCCGAAGTGACGGCCCACGGCGGCTGTCTGTACGGGATGGAGGCGATGGAATTTCTGCGCATCGAAAAAGGGCATCTGGTGGTCGGCGGGGAAATCGACGGCCGGCTCACCCCGCACGATCTGGCGCTTGGCGGGATGCTCAATAAGGCTGGCGGGTATGTTGGCGCGGAAGGGCTGACGCGCCCTGCACTGACCCAGACCGGCCGTAAGCAACTGGTCGGACTGGAAGCATTGGACGGGACGATCCCGGAAGGCTCAATGCTTATCACAGCTCCCGGCCAGCCAGCCCAAGGCCACGTAACTGCCGCGGGACTGCGCGTGCTTGACGGCGGCTCAATCGCCCTTGGTCAGCTGAACGACGGCTTCGCCCGCCACGGCGAGTTATTGATCGCGAGCTCTCCCACCCGGGGGCTGATCGCTCGGGTCCGGGTCGTCGCTCCGCACTTCTACGACACAGGCGGGGAGCGTTACCGTGACTGACATTGCGATCACCCAGCTGCCCGCTGCGCCGCTAAATGTGCTGGAGATCTGGAGTAATCCACTGGCCGTCCTCGACCGCTTTGAGAAGGCCTTTGGTCCCTCTTTGCCGCCTTTAGGGTCATCTCTGCAGCTGCCCGGCAGGCTGCTGATTCGTTATGAGCCAGCGGTCTGGCTGGTCGAGGGAGAAACCATAGGATTGGCGGAAATCCTTGGCTCCGACGGCAGTCTGACCGCGATTGGCGGCGGCCTTGTGCGGGTCCGGCTGAGCGGCGCGGGCTGGCGCAGCTTGCTCATGGAAGGCGGTGTTTTCGATGCGGAATCAAAGGCTTTCGCCCCCGGGTGCAGCGCCGCAACCGTGATCGACCACGTCAACGTCCGGTTACTGGTCGAAAGCGATGACGCCTGCCTGGCCTATGTCCCGCTAAGCTATGCGCGCGGCATGATCCACTTCTGGACCATCGCGGCAAAATCGCTGGACTAGCCGCTACCGTTCTGCAGCCGCATGGCGCAGGGTTAAGCCCTGCGCATGGCGCCGCTGGAACCCCTTCCACAGCGTAATGCCGTTCCCGCCAGGACTGTAGGCCCCCCACGGCGTTTCAGCGGGAGCATTCCAGACACCATCGCCACCATCTTCGACAGGTACGTCCAGGAAACTGTTCATGCTGGTATCGTGCTTGAGGTTGATCGCCAGGAACGCGGTTATGAAGTGCAGGTTGATCGCGTTGACACGGTCCGCCCGCCAAATCGGGTCTTCGAACCAATCCATGTCCCACAGACTGCTGCGCATTTGCGCAGGTGCGGGGCTGAGTCCGATGTCGTGGCCGGCTTGCTGGAATGTCAGCAAATACCGATTCGAATTTCTGGCATTCTCGAAATCGGCGAGCGCCCCGGTCTGGTAATCGACCGTCCGGTCAGCATCGCCCTGGATCAGCAGCAACGGCGCGGTGATGCCAAGCAGGCCTGCGTTCCCCCATGCACTGCGCGGCGCGCCGCCGGCCGGCGCAATGGCCACGATCGCCCTGACGCCTGGAACCTTGCCCTCGGCTTCGGTTGCAGCACCGTGCGCGAGCCGTTTCATCCACCCTCCGGCGACCTGGCCCATGTTCGGGCCATCGCGGTCAAGGCTGGCTCCACCAGCGGCCAGGACTCCGTAGCCGCCCTGCGAATACCCGATCAGCGCAACTTCGGCGGGGTCGATCAGCGCGCCCAGATCGTGCCGTAACGTGGCCGTAACGAAAGCAATATCGACCGGCCGGTTGAAGTTGGGTGCAGCCCGCTTGTCGGCCGAGACCACGTAGGGGTCGGGGTCTTCGTGATGAATGGCGGCCACCACATAGCCCTTCGAGGCGAGGTTTTCAGTCAGCCAGGTCATGACCGCAGGCGCGTTGCTGTAGCCATGCGAAAGGATCACCAGCGGATAGCCTTGACCATCTGGCGCTGCGCCCGGAATTGCCAGGCCGCGCACGCTGAACCTGACGGACGGCTTGGGAGGTTCCCCATAAAGGCTGCCCGCATAGGTCATTGGAGCTGCGCCTCGCCGGGCCTTGGCCGGGTACCAGATATCGACGGTCAGCTCGCGAGCGTGGAGCCCGACACGCCCGGTGGCAGGATCGACATGGAGGAGATCAGGCTGGGCCTTGTGGACCAGGGTCACGCTGCGAAACCCGACCGCGTGCGGACCAAGGGGTGCCAATTGCGGCGCATCGATGCCCGGCACGCTGGGAGGCAGCGGCGCGCCGGGGCCGGCAGCAACAAGCAAGCCGGCGAATGCCATCAGGGAAATCGCGGTTAGGCGTGCCATGTGATCTGCTCCTCCAGCCAGGGCATCTGCTGGATCAATGGGGGGAAAGTTACCTCTTTCAGCTGCCGGCTGCATACCCGCGCCATCTGCTGAGGCAGAGCGCCAAGCTCGCCAGTTCGCGAAACAACTTGCACGGTTCGCGAAAAGCGGCCGCGCGGCATCGGTTCAATCCGGATCATCCGCAACAATTCCGGCGCCGCCGAAAGGCAGACCGGAGAGGTTATCGTCCATCCCAAACCCGCCGCCACCAGAGCAAGCTGCTGATGCGATGATTCGACTTCCACGCCTTGGCGCAAGCCGAGCTTCAGTCGCACAATCTGGCGTTCGATCTGTTGCCCCATGCCGGTCAGCCGCGAAAACCGGATAAACGGCAAGTCGGCAGGGTCTGCGTCGATCTGGAGCTGCTTCTGGTAGCTAGCTGGGACCGCGATCACGAAGCCCTCCTCGAACACCGGATGCAACTCGATATTGTCGCGGTGCTCAAGGTTGAAGCTGCCGGTCACCATCATATCGATATCGCGGGCGAGGAATTCGCCCTGATGTTCAAGCGAAATCCCCGAGCGGATATTCCACCGTTCGGCGCGGCCGCCCAGATCGCTCATGATCGCCGCGGTCAGCTGGTTGGCCAGACTGAATGACATGGCCACCGTCAGCCGCGCCAGCGGCAGGTCTGCGCCGACGCGGACGTTATCGTAGGTGCTGCGGGCCAAGGCGAGCAGGTGCTTGCCGCGTTCGAACATCGAACGGCCGCTCGTGGTCAATCCCAAAGGCCGCATCGAACGATCGAACAATGGCGTCCCGATGCTCGCTTCGAGGCGCGCGATGGTTTGAGATACTGCCGACTGGGTAATCTCGAGATGCGCGGCGCACTGCGACATGCCGCCCAGTTCGACGGTCATGATCAGCACCTCGATTGCGTGAAGATCGAACTCTTGCGCCGGCTTCATGGGTTCACTTGCCCTTTGGCGGCCGCCCAAAGCCGACCGCATCATTATCAATCCTAATATGTACCATACCTGCGTATCATAATGCCGCTAGGGGCATTTTGCCGGCCGCACCGGGCTCTCTCACCCGTCAATTGATCCGCGCGCCTTGTCGCAGCAATTCGCGCTGGACCGCCGCCAGGTCGAGGTCGGCAAATCCCCGCCCGCTCTTGACCGCCAGTGCCGCCGCAACGCCTGCGCCCTGCCCGGCCACTGCGCAGCACATCATGTTGCGCACCGCCGCGTGACTCACCTTGTCACCGCCGATCGTGCGGCCAGTGACGATCAGGTTCTTCACGCCGCGGGGCAGCATCGAACGGTACGGGACATGGAAATAACGCCCGGTCGTCGGCAAGATAAGATAGCCATAGCCATCGATGAATTCGGGGAAGATGCCGATGCTGTCATCGAACCGGGCCTCGCCCAGCACATCGCTCTCGGTCAGGTTGTAGACCGCGTCGATCTTGCGGGTATCGCGAATGCCCAGGGTCATGCCGAAGTTGCGCAGCTTGGCGTTCTCGCAGCCGGGCATAAAGGCCTTGAGCGCGTCGATTGCATGCATCGCCTGCTGGCGGCCCGCCATTTCGCCGTGCGTCAAGGCATCGGGATCTGTGCCGTCGAGAGTGAGGTGGCACATGTTGAGATAGGTGAGATCGCCCTGATCGGAAACGGTGCCCCAGGTGCCCGCCATGGTCTTGACACTATCGGGGATCA
Source organism: Sphingomonadaceae bacterium (assembly GCA_025359685.1). Taxonomy (GTDB): domain Bacteria; phylum Pseudomonadota; class Alphaproteobacteria; order Sphingomonadales; family Sphingomonadaceae; genus Novosphingobium. Next base: position 13,053 of record JANYEY010000058.1, read on the forward strand.
GTCCCGCCTCCAGCGCCTTCTGGAACGGCTTGCGCAAGAACGGGGAGAACATTTCGTCTTCCTTGCCGCTGGTCTTGACCTCCCATTCGCCGCCCGCCGCCCAGTCGCCATAGGTCTGCGGATTGGCCTTAACCGCGTCGATGAAACGCGTCTTGTTGACCCCGCACATCGAAAACATGACCGAGACCGACATCATTTCGTTCACTGGGTGCTGGTGAGTCGGCGCGCCGCAGCGATGGGCGATGTCGCCATCACCGGTCGCATCGATCACCCGCTTGGCCAGAATCGCCTCGCGGCCGGCCTTGCTCTCTACGATCACGCCCGTGATCGTGTCGCCTTCCATGATCGGCGCGACGAACATGCGGTGAAGCATAGGAATGACCCCCGCTTCCTCCACCAGCCGGTCGGCCACGAATTTGAAACCCTCGGCGTCGAGCGAATGGCTGATCGATTGGGGCTCAGGCATCGCCGCGCCCATGGCTTTGGCGCGCTCTTCGAATTCGCGGCCGATGCCCTCGCTGTCGATCGTCTGGGGATGGCGATACCAGGCAAAGCCCTCGACCCCGACCTGCGTGATATTACCGCCGAAGCAGCCATAGCGTTCGAGCAAAATCGTCTCGGCGCCTGCCCTGGCCGACGCCAATGCGGCGGCCAGTCCGCCCGGGCCAGAGCCCACTACCAGCACGTCGGTTTCGCGAATTATGGCGATGTCGCGCGCGGGCTCTTTTACGAGGCGAGTCATCGCTGCGACACCTCCCAATCAGGAGCCACGTAAAACGGCGCGTTTGACGGGGCGAGCGGCGGCTTGCCCAAGACAAGATCGGCACCCTTCTCACCAATCATGATCGTCGGCGCATTGAGATTGCCGGTCGTGATCGAGGGCATGACCGAGCTGTCGATCACGCGCAGGGCCTCGACCCCGATTACCCTGAGTTCGGGATCGACCACGGCCATAGGATCGCCAGGGTCGCCGATCTTGCAGGTGCACGAGGGGTGGAGCGCGCTCTCGACATGTTCGGCGATGAAACCGTCGATAGCCTCGTCGCTGGTGCAGTCCGCGCCCGGCTGGATCTCATGTCCGCGCCAGGCAGCAAACGCGGGCTGCTGGAAAATCTCGCGGGTCAGCCGGACGCAGGCGCGCATCTCCGCCCAGTCGTCGGGATGGCTCATGTAGTTGAACTGGATCTTGGGCTTGTCGCGCGGATCGGCGCTGCGCAGCGTGACCGTTCCGCGGCTCTTGGAGCGCATCGGGCCGACATGCGCCTGGAACCCGTGCTCGGTGGCGAGCGCACTGCCGTCGTAGTTGATCGCCATCGGGAAGAAATGGTACTGGATATCTGGGTACCTGATCCCGGCGCGACTGCGGATGAAACCGCAGCTTTCGAAATGGCTGGTCGCGCCGATCCCGCTGCGCAGGAACAGCCACTGCGCCCCCGCCATTGCCTTGCCGAGCAGATTTGCCTGACCATACAGCGTCACCGGCTGGGTGCAGGCCATCTGGAAATAGAATTCGAGGTGATCCTGCAGATTGGCCCCGACCCCCGGCCGATCGGCCAGCGCCGGGATTCCAAGCTGCGTCAGTTCCTCGGCGGGCCCGATCCCCGAAAGCTTGAGTAGCTGGACCGAATTGATCGACCCGCCCGACAGGATCACTTCACGGTTCGCGCGAACTTGTTGCAGCTGTCCGCCGCGCTCAAATTCGACTCCCACGGCGCGCTTGCCTTCGAACAACACACGCGTCGCCAAGGCGTGCTGGATCACCCGCAGGTTCGGTCGTTTGCGCGCCGGATAGAGATAGGCCTTGGCCGCCGAACACCGTGTGCCCTTGCGGACGGTCATATCCATCCGGCCAAAGCCTTCCTGACGGAAGCCGTTGTAATCGTCGGTCAGGTTGTAACCCGCCTCTTGCGCGGCATAGAGCCAGGCTTGGTGAAGCGGATTGCGCAGCGTGCCATATGTCGTGGAGAGCGGACCCTCGCCGCCGCGGTACTCATTACCGCCCTCGGCCCGGGTCTCGGCGCGTTTGAAATAGGGCAAGACATCGGCATAGCCCCAGCCGCGCGCGCCTTCCTCGTTCTGCCAGCGTTCGAAATCGAGCGGATTGCCGCGAACGTAAACCAGCCCGTTGATCGAGGATGAACCGCCCAGCCCCTTGCCGCGCGGACAGTTCAGCCGGCGACCATTGAGGTTCGGTTCGGGTTCGCTTTCATAGCCCCAGTTCCACCGCCGGGTGTTCATCGGATAGGCCAGCGCAGCGGGCATCTGGATAAAAATTGATCGGTCACTCCCGCCGAATTCAAGCAGCAGGACACGGTTTGTGCCATCGGCGCTGAGCCGGTCAGCCAGCACACAGCCGGCCGAGCCTGCACCGACGATCACGTAGTCGTAGGCTTCGGCGGCCGCACTAGTCATCGCTCGGCGTCTGCTCTGGCGCGGTGCAGCGCGAGCAACCCCTTGAGCGTGCCCCAGCACATCACCAACAAAACCAGCGCCAAAGGCAGTCCGGTTGCGATCGCCCCGGCCTGGAGCGAATTCAACCCGCCGCTCAGCAGCAAGACCACGCCGATTCCGCCAACCGCGAACAGCCAGATCACCTTTTGCCGCAGCGGCGTATCGGTGCGGCCACCGGCGGTCATCGTGTCGATCACCAAAGTCCCCGAATCCCAACCGGTGACGAAGAAGATCAGGATCAGCGCAATCGCCACGAACGAGGTGACCTGCGCCAGGGGCAGCGACCCGAGCAGCACGAATAGCTGCGTCTCGAGCGTCGCCTTGGCGAGATCCGGAGCCTGGCCGGCGGTGATCTCGGCAATGCTGGCGTCGCCGAAGATCGTCAGCCAGATAATCCCGAGCAAGCTGGGCGCGATCATCGCTCCGGCGATGAATTCGCGCACCGTGCGGCCGAGCGAAATGCGCGCCATGAACATGCCGACGAACGGTGCCCAGCTGATCCACCAGGCCCAATAATAGACCGACCAATCGTCATAGAACCCCATATCGCGACGCCCGATTGGATTGGACAGCGCGGGCAGGAGTTTGAGGTAATTGGCGATGTTGCTGACGAAATCGCCGAGCAATTGCAGCACCGGTCCGGTGGCCAGCACGAACATCAGCAAAGCTGCAGCGACCCACATGTTGGCTTCGCTGAGGATGCGGATACCGCGATCGATCCCGCCACGAACCGACAGGAAGGTGACCGCAGCCATGATCGCGATCAGGCCAAGGATTGCGGCGGGCGAGCTGGCGATCCCGTAAAGATAGGTGATCCCCGCCATCGCCTGCTGCGCGCCGAGTCCAAGCGAAGTGGCGAGTCCGAAGATCGTTGCCAGCACCGCCAGCACTTCGATCAGGTCGCCCGCCCTGCCCCACACTGCCTTGCCATAGATCGGGTAGAAAGCCGACCGGATCGACAGCGGCATATTGAAATCATAGGCGAAAACCGCGAATGCCAGCCCCGTTACGGCAAAAATCGCCCAGGGGTGGAGTGACCAGTCGAAGATTGTCGCGGCCATGGCGAGGCTGCGCGCTGCTGCCGGATCGCCCGCTGCTCCGCCCAGCGGTGCCCCAGCGCCGCCGGCCAGTGACGAAGCGAAATGGGTCACCGGCTCACCCACGCCGTAGAACACCAGGCCAATTCCCATGCCTGCGCCGAACAGCATCGAGAACCACGACAGCCGCGAATAATCGGGCTTTGCGCCCTTGCCGCCAAGCCTGATCTTGCCAAGCGGCGACAGCGCCACAACGATGCAGAACAGCAGCAGCAGATTGCCAACCGACATCAGAAACCAATCAAAGTGCGCCACCACACCGCTCCGCATCGCCGCGAAAAAGTCTGCGGAAGATTGCGGCGCGATCACGCTGAACAGGATCACGCCAAGCGAGATCAGCGCGGTGGGAACAAACACCGCCGGATTGACAATCATCCCGCCCCAGCGCCGGTTGGACTGCCCGTAGGCTCCCGGATCGATATCCCTGGTCCAATCCGACATCGATTCATTTCCCCCTTAGCGCAGTGGTCTCGCTGCTGATTCCAGTGCCATGCTGAGCCACGGCGCGAAGCTGCGCCATACTTCGACTTCGAACCGCATGTCGCCAGTGCGCAGCAGAACGATTTCCACTGTCTCGAACACGGTGCGCGTAGCCCGGCCGACTGCAAACCGATCGAGATCGAGCGGACAGCCCGCGGCGAGCACCTCTGCGGCGCGCGCGCCTTCGGCAATCAAACAGACCGAGCGTTCGCTGACCTCGGTGATCGCCAGCGGCAGTCCCGTCCCCATGGCCAGCGTCGTTCCGGCAGGGGCGCGCAGCAACCATTCGTCGGGACCCAGGCAAGCCGCGCCGTCATGGCTCGTACCGATTTTCCGGGGAAGTTCGATCCCCAGCAGTTGTTCGAGCGCCTCTGGCTGGCGCGTCCGGAGCGAGAAGCGCGCCATTGGCCCAGCCAGGCTAAGCGTGACGCCTTGGCCGGCAAAGGCCAGACCCGAAACCGGGTCGGTGCGGGCCAGGGCCTCAGACATTTAGCCGCACTCCTTCGGGATCGTAAAACACCATGCCGCTGACCCTGACTCTGAGCACCCGATCCGGCATCGGCACGTAAAGCATCTCACCCATCCGCTGGCGCCCTCCCTCGACCATGGCCAGCGCGATCGAGCGGCCGAGCGCTTCGCTCCAGTAAGACGAGGTGACGTGCCCGATCATAGTCATCGGAATCGCCTGCGCGGGATCAGCCACGATCTGCGCGCCTTCCTCTAGCACCACGGCGGGGTCATCGGTCAGCAGGCCAACCAGCTGCTTGCGGCCTGCCGCCGCGATATCGGGCCGCGCCAGGCTGCGCTTGCCGACGAAATCGGGCTTCTTCTTGCCCACCGCCCAGTCAAGCCCGGCATCATTCGGCGTAACCGTCCCGTCGGTATCCTGCCCGACGATGATGAAGCCCTTCTCGGCGCGCAGCACGTGCATCGCTTCGGTCCCGTAAGGCGTGATACCCAAAGCAGCGCCCGCGCTCATCAGGCGTTCCCATAAGGCCCGGCCATAAGCAGCCGGAACATTGATCTCGAAGCCCAGCTCTCCCGTAAAGCTAACCCGGAACAGCCGGGTCGGCACGCCGCAGATCGTGCCTTCGCGGATCGCCATGTGCGGGAACATTTCAGGCGAAAGATCGATCCCCTCGACCAGCGGTTCGAGCACCTTGCGCGCCATCGGCCCTTGCAGTGCGATGACCGCCCATTGCTCGGTGGTGCTGGTCAGCCAGACATCGAGCTCTGGCCATTCGGTCTGGAGGTAGTCCTCCATCATGTTCAGCACCCGCGCAGCGCCGCCGGTGGTGGTGGTCAGGTGGAACCGGTCAGGTGCGAGCCGCGCCGACACCCCGTCGTCGGTGATGAACCCGTCTTCGCGCAACAAAAGCCCATAGCGGCAGCGGCCCGGTTCGAGCGCCTTCCACGGGTTGGTGTACATCCGGTTGAGGAATTCGGCGGCATCAGGCCCGACCACCTCGATCTTGCCGAGCGTCGAGGCATCGAAGATCCCCACCGCCGACCGAACCGCGCGGCATTCGCGGTTTACCGCCGCGTGCATGTCTTCCCCGCCTTGCGGGAAATAGCGGGCCCGCCGCCACTGCGCGACCAGTTCGAACACCGCGCCATGTTCCTCGGCCCAGCCATCGATGCACGTCTTGCGGGTTGGCTGGAACAGGTCGCCTTGGGCGTGGCCCGCCAAAGCTCCGAAAGTCTGCGGGGTATAGGGCGGGCGGAAGGTGGTGAGTCCCACCTCGGTCACATGGCGACCCAAGGCTTGCGAGGCGATCTGCAGGCCGTTGAGGTTCGAAGTCTTGCCTTGATCGGTGGCCATCCCGGTGGTGGTGTAGCGCTTGATGTGCTCGATCGACTTGAAGCCTTCGCGCACGGCAAGATGAATGTCCTTGGCGGTGACGTCGTTCTGAAAATCGACGAAAGCCTTGATCCGGCTCTGATCGCGCGGGGTGGGCAGCGTGTCGATCACCAGGCCGCTGCCGAAGTTCCACTTGCCCGAGCAAGCGCCGACACAGCGGACTTTTTCGTTGGGCTGATCCGGGACATAGGCCCCAAGCGCATCGTCCCAGGCAAGGCTGCCCTTGCTGTGCGACCACAGATGCACACTGGGCGTCCACCCGCCTGCCATCAGCAGCGCGTCACACGCGATCCGGCTCTCTGCAGAACCACCGTTGGGGGACACGGTTATGCCCTTCACGCCAAGGCGGCCGTGTACATCGGTGACGCTATGGGCAAGCCGCACCGCAATCCCGAGCGCTTCAGCATCGGCCAGCAGCTCTGCATCGACCGTGGCCCGCACATCGATAATCGCCGCGACGTTCACTCCGGCGCGGGCATGCGCAAAGGCATCGCGCCAACCACTGTCGTGCGCCGCCATCAGCGCAACCGACTTGCCGACCACGACGCCGTAGCGCTGCAGGAAGGTCCGTGCGGCCGAAGCCAGCATTACCCCAGGCACATCGTTCCCGGCGAAAACCAGCGGGCGTTCGATCGCGCCCTGCGCCAGGATCACTTCGCCCGCGCGGATCCGCCACAGCTTTTCGCGCGGCCCGCTGCAGAGCTCGGCCTGGTGGTCGGTCAGGCGTTCAACCGCCCCGATGAAATTGTCGTGATAATAGCCGAACGCCGTGGTCCGGCTGAGCACGGTCACGTTGGGCGCGGCGGCGAGGTCCTTCAGACTTTCCTTGAGCCAGGACCATAGCGCCGGATCATCCAGCGCGCCGCCGCCAGGCTCGTCCTGTTCGTCAATCAAGATTACGCGCTTGGTCGTTCCGCTGGCTTCGAGCGCGGCGTCGATCCCAGCGGGGCCGGCACCGACAATCAGCAGGTCGCAATGCGCGTACACCGCGCCGTAGTGATCGGGATCCTCTTGCGTGGGTGCCTCGCCCAGCCCGGCCATGCGTCGGATCGCCGGTTCGTAAAGCTTGTCCCAGAACGAGCGCGGCCACATGAAAGTCTTGTTGTAAAAGCCGGCGGGCAGGAACATGCCGAGCCGGTCGTTGATCGCGCCGAGATCGGTCTTGAGCGAGGGCCAGCGGTTCTGGCTTTTCGCGGTCAACCCTTCGTAAACCTCAACCGCGGTGGCGCGCAGGTTTGGCGTGTGGCGGCCCGGTCCGCGGCTAACCGAGACCAGTGCGTTGGGCTCTTCACTGCCCGCCCCGAGCAGCCCGCGCGGGCGGTGATATTTGAACGAGCGCCCGAACAGCAGCACGCCATTGGCGAGCAGCGCCGAGGCCAAAGTATCGCCTGCGAACCCCTGGTATGTCACGCCATCGAAGCTGAAACTGATCGAACGGCTGCGATCGACCCGCCCGCCCTGATCAAGCCGGAACCCGCTCATCGGCGCGGTTCCCCGGCCTTGTAGGTCACTTCGAACTTGTCGCTGACCGTCTCGCGCACGGCGTTGAAGAAGCGGCCGCAACCGTGGATGTGGCGCCAGCGCTCATGATGGCGGCCGCGCGGGTTGGAGCGGATAAACAGGTAATGCGTCCAATCTTCGTCGCTCAGCGCCGCTGGGTCGGGAGGCCGCGCGATGTGGGCTTCGCCGGCATAGGCAAATTCGATCTCGGCGCGCGCCTCGTCGCAATAGGGGCAATGTATCAACAGCATCTCAGTGCGCCACCGCCGCGGCTGCGGCTTCGTCAATCAGGCGGCCGGTGCGGAACCGGTCGAGGTTGTACGGGGCGTTGATCGGGTGCGGTTCGTCCTTGGCCATGGTGTAGGCGAGCAGGTCGCCCGCGCCCGGCGTTGCCTTGAAGCCGCCGGTGCCCCAGCCGCAATTGACGTAAAGTCCCGAGACCGGAGTCTTGCCGAGGATCGGTGAGCGATCGGGGGTAACATCGACGATCCCGCCCCAGGTGCGCAGCATCCGCATCCGCCGGAAGATCGGGAAGATCTCGCAAATCGCCGCCAGGGTATGCTCGACAATGTGGAGCGCACCGCGCTGAGAGTAGCTGACATATTGATCAGTGCCTGCCCCGATCACCAGTTCGCCCTTGTCCGACTGGCTCATGTAAGCGTGGACGCTGTTGGACATAACCACGCAGGGAAACACCGGCTTGACCGGCTCGGACACCAGCGCCTGCAACGGATAGCTCTCAAGCGGGAACTCGAGCCCGGCCATCTGCATGATCACCGAACTGTGCCCGGCCGCCGACACGCCAACCCGTTTCGAAGCGATGAAGCCGCGTGTCGTTTCGACCCCTTCGACCGCGCCGTCGGCGCCGCGCCGAATGCCGGTGACCGCACAGTTCTGGATGATATCGACCCCCAGCGCCGCCGCAGCGCGGGCATAACCCCAGGCGACCGTATCATGGCGTGCAGTTCCGCCGCGCCGTTGCAGCGCTGCGCCCAGCACCGGATGGCGCGCATTGGGCGAAATGCTCAGCGGCGGGCAGTATTCCTTCGCCTGCTCGGCAGTGAGCCATTCGTTGTCGACACCGTTCAATCGGTTGGCATGGATGTGGCGCTTGAAGCTTTGCACATCGTGGACGTTATGCGCGAGCATCATCACCCCGCGCTTGGAATACATCGTGTTGTAGTTGAGCTCCTGGCTCAGTCCGTCCCACAGCTTGAGCGCGTGATCGTAGAGGTGCGCGCTTTCGTCATAGAGATAATTCGAGCGGATGATGGTGGTGTTGCGCCCGGTGTTGCCGCCGCCCAGCCAGCCCTTTTCGATCACCGCAACATTGGTGATCCCGTACTTCTTGGCGAGGTAATAGGACGCACCGAGCCCGTGTCCGCCGGCGCCGACGATGATCGCATCATAGGCGGGCTTGGGGCTCGCATCAGGCCATTGTTCCGGCCATGACTGATGCCCGCCCAGCGCCTTGGCAAACAGGCTGAAAGCACTGAACCGGGTCATGCAGCGCTGCTGCCCGCCAGCGGAGCGTAGACGACCATCATTGTGCACCCGCTCCGGCTGCCCGCGCGTTGCTGGGTGCCGGGCATGCGGACCACGAAATCGCCAGCCGCGTAACTGGACTCATCGTCGAAGAAATCGCCGTCCAGCACATAGATCTGCTCGATCGTATCGTGCGCGTGCAGTTCGCCCAGCGGCCCAGGCGCGACCTGCAGCAACATGGTCCGAAAACCGGCGGGATCGTCGATCAGGGGACGAATGCGTTCGCCCGGCCGCTCGCCCGCAGCCCAGGCGCCGGCCGCGATCTTCTTCGAGCCGTCGGGCGGCAGGGTCCGGCTTCCGCTCATGACGCGGCATGCTCCAAAGCTGCCCTGGAGCGGTCGACGTAGAAATCCTTGAACGCCTCAACCAGCTTCTCTTCGACCGCATAAGGCCCTTGACGGTAACCTTCGTTCGCGATCCCGAGGTGGTTAAGCTGCGAAAAGCGGCCGTCCTGATTGTTGGTCGCGCGCCACAGCGCGGCAATGCGATCGGGGTCATAGTCCACCCCCTCAACCGCGTCTTCGTGGACCAGCCAGCTGGTCCGCAGCAGGGTCTGTCCGGCGGATAGCGGGGTGAGTGAGAAGGTCACGACATGGTCGCAGCAGAAATGGTGCCAGCTGTTCGGCTGGGTCCAGACCGACAGGCTGGAGCCCTCCGGCTCGGTAAAGGGGCCGATCAACTTGTTGCACGCCAGCTTCCCATCGATCGACTGGGTCACCGCACCATTCGCCAGCGGCAGCCGCGCCACCCGGTGCCACCAGCCATCGGGAAATTCGATCAGCTCGCGGAAAATCCCCATGTCTTGCCACTGCGTCCGCTTGGCTTCGACCATCGCGTCGAACGCGGTATCGTCGACCGCGTCGCTGTCACCGTCTTCGGGCAAGCCTTTGCCGAAGCCATAGGTGCCCAGCACGCTAATCAGTTCGGGGTGCCCGGCATCGCAGTGATAGCACTCGCGATTGTTTTCCATCACGAGCTTCCAGTTGGCGTGCTCGATCAGGTCGTCCTGCACCGCGACCTTGCATTTCTCGAGGTCGTAGATCGTGATCTGATCGGCGATGTCGGCCTTGACCCGGTCAATCGGCGGCGGTTCGTCAGCCATGCAAATGAAGATCAGCCCGCCGATGTTTTCGAGCGCGACCGGGGTCAGACCGTGGTCGCGCTTGTCGAAATCGTCGGCCATGCTCCGTGCGGCGAGCAACGCGCCGTCGAGGCCGTAAGTCCACTGGTGATAGGGGCAGGTCAGGCGCGCAGCGCGGCCCCGTTGTTGCTCGCAGATGCGCGAGCCGCGATGCCGGCACGAATTCCAGAACGCTCGCACCTGATTATCGCGCCCGCGAAGTACGATGATCGAATTGCTCGCGAGTTCGAACACGAAATAATCGCCCGGCTGCTTCACATGCGCGACGGTGCAGGCGTAAAGCCAGACCGACTTGAGCATGACCTGCGCGTCAAACTCGAACGCGGCATCGCTCACATAAAGCTCGCGCGGCAGGGTGTGCCCGGAGCGATCCTTCTGCAGCAACTGGGCAATTGGTTCGTAGCGAGACATGCGCCTAGCTCCTCAAGGCAATGTTGTCCGGGTCGAACGGCGAATCGGCGATGACGGTCGCTTTGCGGCGCTCGCCAAGGATGACCACTTCGAGCTGCGTGCCGGGTTCGCCCAGCGCGGGCGCCACCATGGCCAGTGCCAAACTCTTGCCGCACCGCCAGCCATAGCCGCCCGAAGTCACCCGCCCGACCAGCACATCGCCCTGATAGATCGCCTCGGAGCCGCGCGCGTCGGCGTCGGTCACGCCGTGAACTTCCAGGGTGACCAACCGGTTCGCCAGGCTCTTGTCGCGCCACGCGAGCAAGGCATCCTTGCCGAAGAACCCCGGCTTCTTCAGGCTGATGAACCGATCGAGCCCGCTTTCATGCGCCGAATACTCGATCGACAGCTCGCGCGGGATCAGTTTGTAGCTCTTTTCCAGCGCCATCGCGGTCATCGCGCGGATGCCGAACGGCTTGATTTCGAACTCCGCTCCGGCTTCCATGAATTTATCGAAAATGTAGTTCTGCAGCTCGATCGGGTGGTGAATTTCCCAGCCCAGCTCGCCGATGAAGTTGACCCGCAGTGCATCGACCTGCGCCGCGCCGATGCTGATCCGCTGCCCGGTCAACCAGGGAAACGCCTCGCTCGACAGGTCGGCCTTGGTCAGCTTGGCCAGTACGTCGCGGCTGCGCGGCCCGGCCAACACCAGCACCCCCATCGCGGTGGTCAGCCGTTCCATCGTCACCGAACCATCGCGCGGCAAAGCCTTGCGCAGGTAGTCGTGATCGTGCCGCTCATAAGCGCCCGCTGAGACGAGGTAATAGCGTTGCGGCGCGATCTTGTAGACGGTGAATTCGGCGCGCACCCCGCCCTTCGAGGTCAGCAGGTAGGACAGCGAGACCCGGCCGAGCTTCTTCGGCACCGCATTGGTCAGCAAGCCGTCGAGCCAGGCCTCGGCTCCGGGACCCGCGATCTCGCACTTGGCGAACGCGCTCATGTCCTGAAGGCCGACATGTTCGTGCACATGGCGGCATTCATTGCCGACATGCGCGAAATAGTTCGAACGGCGGAACGACCATTTCTCGCGGATCGGTTCGCCCTTGCTGGTCACCGGGTGATTGTGGTTCAGCAGCACATCGGGCCGCTCGAGTTCGGCTTCACTCAACGCATAGCCCTGGGGTGCAAACCAGTTGGGGCGTTCCCAGCCGAATACCGAACCGAACACCGCGCCGAGCGCTTTCATCCGGTCGTAACACGGCGTCCGCCGCAGCGCCCGCGCCGCCTCGCGCTCTTCGTCGGGGTAATGCACGGTGAAGACCTTGGCGTAGGCTTCTTCGTTCTTTTCGATCAGGTAGCCGCGCCCGGCGTAGTCGCCAAAGCGGCGCGGATCGACCCCCATCATGTCGATGGTCGGCTCGCCATCGACGATCCAGTGGGCCAGCTGCCAACCCGCGCCACCGGCCGCAGTGACCCCGAAGCTGTGGCCTTCGTTGAGCCAGAAGTTCTTCAGGCCCCAGGCCGGACCGACAATCGGCGAGCCATCGGGCGTATAAGCGATCGCGCCGTTGTAGACCCGCTTGATGCCAACTTCGCCGAACGCCGGCACGCGCTCCATCGCCGTCAGAATGTAGGGCTCGAGCCGTTCGAGCGCATCGGGAAACAGTTCGTATTCGCTGTTCGCAGCCGGGCCATCGACGTAGCAGGCCGGCGCGCCAAGCTCGTACGGACCGAGCAGCAGCCCGCCGGCTTCCTCGCGCATGTAGTAGCTCGCGTCGCTCTCGCGTAGCACGCCCATTTCGGGCAGGCCTTGGCGCTTGCGCTCCATTATCGCGGGGTGCTGTTCGGTGACGATATACTGGTGCTCGACCGGGATGACCGGAATGTCGAGACCGACCATCGCCCCGGTCTGGCGGGCAAAATTACCCGAACACGAAACGACGTGCTCGCAGGTGATCTCGCCCTGATCTGTCGACACCAGCCATTCACCTGACGGCAGTTGGGTGATCCCGGTCACTGCCGTATTGCGATAGATCGTCGCACCGCGCTGGCGCGCACCTTTGGCCAGCGCCTGGGTCAGATCGGCAGGCTGGATGTAGCCGTCCTCGGGGTGCTGGATCGCGCCGATGATCCCATCGGTGTTGCACAGCGGCCAGATTTCCTTGACCTGCGCGGCGGTCAGGAAATTGACCTCAACCCCAATCGTTTTCGCAACTCCGGCGTAATAGTGATACTCGTCGAGCCGGTCCGGGCTGGTGGCGAGGCGGATGTTCGAAACCTGCGAGAACCCGACGCTCAGCTCGGTTTCCGCCTCGAGGCTGGGATAGAGCCCGACCGAATACTGGTGCAATTTGCCGACCGAATAGCTGAGATTGAACAGTGGCAGCAGGCCCGCGGCATGCCAGGTCGATCCCGAAGTCAGCTCCTTGCGTTCGAGCAGGACCGCGTCGGTCCAGCCGAGCTTGGCCAGATGGTACAGCGTGCTGACACCGACCACGCCGCCGCCGATCACTACTGCCCTGGCCGTCGATTTCATTTGCCGCACCCGATTGCTCTCGATCAAGCTTCGCTATGTGAGCCAATCGGGCAAAGCGACAACTGCCAAGGCCCAGCAGCCACTCAATATCGATCATTCTAATATCTAGAATTAGTTCAGCACGCAGTGTAGATACATTTGTGCGTGGCGCTCAGCCAAAATTCGGGCATGATTGGGCAAGGCGGTCGCCGCCA
>JANYEY010000100.1 GCA_025359685.1 Sphingomonadaceae bacterium
CGAAAACGTCTTCGCCAGGATCAAAGACTGGCGCCGCGTCGCGACCCGCTACGACCGCTGCGCCCATACCTTCATGTCCGCCATCTCAATCGCAGCAACCTGCTGCTACTGGTTATGATCAATGAGTCCTGACCCTAGGGATCGAGCCTAGGCCACTGGCATAGGATTCCCTTGCAGATCGCGCGCGAATCCACAGCGATTTGCATAGTTCGAAGTAGCGTCGGCGCAATATCCGGTTAAGGTGCGCCGATGATCAAGCAGCCGAACATATTGATGCTGATGGCGGACCAAATGGCCGCAGCTGCCCTCCCATTTCTGGGTGTTTCGCCGGTAAAGGCACCGCACCTCGCACAGCTCGCGGCGCAAGGCGTGCTGTTCAGGTCTGCTTATTGCAACAGCCCGCTTTGTGCCCCGTCGCGCTTCTCGATGCTGTCGGGTCAGCTGCCCTCACGCATCGGCGCTTACGACAATGCTTGTGAACTCGCCGCGAGCACGCCGACGGTGGCGCACTATCTTCGGGCAGGGGGCTATCGCACGATCCTGTCGGGCAAGATGCACTTCGTCGGGCCCGACCAGCTGCACGGGTTCGAAGAGCGGCTGACCACCGACATTTACCCGGCCGATTTCGGCTGGACGCCCGACTGGACCCGCTTCGAAGAGCGGCCCAGCTGGTATCATTCGATGGACTCGGTGCTGACTGCGGGACCAACGATCCGGACCAACCAACTCGATTTCGACGAGGAGGTGGTCTTCACCACACGCCGCAAGCTGTTTGATCTGGCGCGCCGGGCGGACGGCGACGAACGCCCGTTCTTCCTCGTGGCATCGTTGACGCATCCCCACGATCCCTTCGCAATCCCGCAGGGTTACTGGAATCTGTACGATGACGTGGAGATCGGGGGCCCACGCGTCAAAATCCCGCTTGAAGCTCAGGATCCGCATTCGTTGCGCCTCCGGCACGTATGCGGCAACGATCTCGATCCCGTTACCGACGAGCAGGTCCTCGCCGCACGGCGCGCCTATTTCGGCGCCATCAGCTTCGTTGACGAGCAAGTCGGCAAGATCCTCGGTGCGCTGGCCGAAAGCGGGATGGCGGAGGAAACGATCATTGTCCTGTGCAGCGACCACGGCGAAATGCTCGGCGAGCGCGGGTTGTGGTACAAGATGAATTTCTTCGAGGGGGCGTCGCGCATTCCGCTCATCATCAGCGCGCCCGGCCGCTTTGCGCCGCGCAGCATCGACGCGAGCGTGTCGCTCGTCGATCTGCCAGCAACCTTGCTCGATATCGCCGGGCTCGATCATGCCGATACGATGCCGCTCGATGGGCACAGCCTGCTGCCCCATTTGTCGGGCGGTGCGGGGCGTGACGAGGTGATCGGCGAATATCTGGGCGAGGGGGCGATCGCGCCAATCGTCATGATCCGCCGGGGTCGGTGGAAGTTCATCCATTCGCCGAGCGACCCTGACCAGCTGTTCGACTTGTTGGCCGATCCCGACGAGCTGTCCAACTGCGCGTCCGGTCCGACGCATTCTGACGTTGTGGCTGCATTTCGCCAGGAAGTCGCGACACGCTGGGACCTTGGCGCAATCGAGACCGACGTTCTCGCAAGCCAGCATCGGCGCCGCCTGGTTGCGGAGGCCAATGCGATCGGGACGCATCAAGCGTGGGACTGGCATCCGCCGCGCGACGCATCGCGCGAATATATCCGCAATCACATGGATCTGGAGCTGCTCGAGGCTTCGGCCCGTTTCCCCCGCGTGCGTCAGCAGTGACGACCGCCGACGCGCAAGCGACAGTACCCGGACGTGTGACCTTGCTCAACGGGTCGCGCCGCGCGCAGATAGCCGTTATCATCGGCATTGGCGCGGCGACGGGCGCTGCGCATATCGGCAACAATTTCTCCACTTATCTTGTTGGCGGTCTGATCGACAGATACGGCTTCACGCCAATCCAGATGGGCGCGTGGAGCATGGCCGAAACGCTCGCCTATGCCGCGGCGATGTTCCTTGTCGCACCGCGCGCGCAAGCGGTGAGCGCACGGACCATCGGGCTGGTCGCCACGATTGTCGTGGTTGCCGCGCAGCTCGTTTCGGCGGCGACGGCTGTCTATCCGCTACTTCTGGCGGGACGTGTCGCGACCGGCTTTGGCTTCGGACTGCTTAACAGCGCCGTCAATCTGGCCGCGGGGCGCACCGCCCATCCGGCGCGGGCGATTTCGGCCGGCATCGCCTTCCAGACATTCCTGTTTGCCGCGGTCAATATCGGCTTGCCGATTGTCGGGGCATCGTCCGGGGTGGGCGGCATGTTCATCGCCCTTGCTGCACTATCCGCAACATTGGGGCTTGGCACGCTGCTGTTGCCCAATGCAGACGGCCTGAAGCTGGGCAAGATGGCGACCAAGGTGTCGGCCCAGCCGATCGGGCGAGACGGCTGGCGCGTGCTGACCGCGATGGCCTTGTTCGCTTTCGGCAGTCTCGCGATCTGGCCGTTCATGGAGCGCGCGGCGCACGCAATCGGCCTTTCCGCGACCTCGTTTGGGCAATATCAGAGTGTCGCCACACTCTTGAGCGCGCTCGGCAATCTTGCCCTTGTTGCGGTCGTGGCGCGGTTGCCGCGCTCATGGCCGATGGCGCTGGCACTGGGAAGTTGCGGCTGCGCCTGCGCTTTGCTCACGACGGTTTCGATCCCGCTGGCCTTTGCCGCTGCGCTCATTGTGTACAACGTCAGCTGGTTCATCACCTATCCGCTGCTCCTGGGCCTCGCTTATTCGACCGACGCGACGGGGCGGCTCGCGGTCATGACGACGGGCACCTGGCTGCTGTTCCAGTCGTTCGGCTCGCTCGGTGCAGGGATCATCGCCCAGACGTTCGGTGGCTATGGCGCGATCGGCCCGCTTGGGCTGGGCGCCTGCCTGATCGCAATCGCGACCGCATGGCCTTTGGCGCGTCGGTTCGACGGCGAACGGCGGGCAACAATCCTCGCGCCATCGCCAAACGCTGCGGGATGATCGCGGGCACGCACCGATAATCTCGGTACCGCTAATGAGGAAATATGGTGGACGCACTAGGGCTCGAACCTAGGACCCGCTGATTAAGAG
>JANYEY010000118.1 GCA_025359685.1 Sphingomonadaceae bacterium
AGTTATATCCAAGGGGATCACCAAATGAAGAAGATCGTTCTGTTCGCAGCTCTCACTGCAGCTTCGCTCTCGGTTTCGGCTTGCGGCAAGAAGGCCGAAGAAGCTCCGGTTGCTGCTGACACCGCAACCGCCGCTGCTGACGCCATGGGCGGCGCGAGCGCCACTGCCAGCGACGACGCTGCAGACGCTTCGACTGCCAAGATGTAATCACCTGCAGTTTACTGCAAGCAAGGGCCGGGCCGGCGGATGTGGACCATCGCCGTGCCCGGCCTTTTTGCGTCTGGTTAAGTCAGCTTTCCGCGCGCTGCCAGATCGGCCCGGATTGCACCGCCGTCGGCCCCAAGCTGCGGCGGCATGCTGACCTCGGCTGGCGGATGGTCGCCGAACCGGACCGGGGCAGCCTGCTCGAAATAAGCGCCTTCGCTGGGATGCACCCGGCGCTTGAAAAAACCGGTTGCGGCAAGATGCGGGTCATCGATCACTTCACCGAGATCGCGCACCGCCTGCGCCGGGAGCTGCTGCTCGTGGCAGCGGCGCAGTAGCTCGGCGGTGGTCAGCCGCGGGGTCAGGGCGGCCAGATGTTCATACAGCTCGGTCTGGTGACGCGCCCTCCCGGCCGGTTCGTTGAAGCGCGCTTGCGCGATGAAGTCCGGATCGCCCAGTACTGCGAAGATCCGGTCCCAGGCCGCGAAATTGTACATCACGATGCTGACATAGCCGTCGGCGGTGGGGAAAGGCTGACGCACCGGATCAAGCTGGCGGGCATAGCCGACCGGACCCACCAGCGGATCGAACGTCTGCCCGCCAAGGTGCTCAAGCATCATGAAGCTGGTGAAAGCTTCGAACATCGGCACTTCGACCAGTTGTCCCTTGCCGCACCGTTCACGGTGGAACAGTGCCGCCAGCGCCGCGTAGGCCGCATGCAGCCCGGCCACCTTGTCGGCGATCAGCGAAGGCAGATAGCGCGGGCGCGGATCGCCGTCGACACGGGGCAAGAGGGTTGTAGTTCCGGTTACCGCCTGAATCACGTCATCATAGGCCTGCAGGTCGGCATAGGGGCCATCCTGCCCGAACCCGACGCAATGGACGTAGATCAGCCGCGGATGCGCGGTGCTCAGCGCCGCGTAGTCGAGCCCGAGCCGTTCGAGCGCCTTTCCCCGGACATTGACCACAAACAGGTCGGCTTCGGCGAGCAAGGCGTGAAGCACCGCGAGGTCATCGGGCGCTTTGAGATCGAGCGCGATCGAACGCTTGCCGCGATTGAGCGCCATGAAGCCCGGAGCCATGTTGGGCGAGACCGGGGCCTTGGCCGACCAGCGGAAGGCATCGCCCACTCCGGGTGCTTCGACCTTGATCACCTCGGCGCCAAGATCGGCAAGGATCTGCGTACAATAGGGCCGAAGACCACGCTGGTCAGGTCAACGACCTTGATCCCCGCCAGCATTGGCCCGCCGGTACCGTTCGTCACGCCTTGTAAAGTCCGTCGAGCCGGTCGCCATACCGCGCCTTGAGTTTGTGCCGACGGATCTTGAGGCTCGGGGTCATTTCCTCGTTCTCGATCGTGAAGGCTTCGTCAGCGAAAGCGAACTGGCGGACTTTCTCGATGACCGAAAGGTCCTGATTGACCCGGTCGACCGCGGCGCGCACCGCACTGCGGAATGCGGGCAGGCCCTGCAGCGCCTTCAAATCGAACTTCTCGCCATTGGCCCGCGCCCATTCGAGCGCCCATTCGGCATCGGGCACCACCAGCGCGACAATGTGCGGTCGGCGATCGCCATAGACCATCGCCTGGGCGATCTCGCTCTGCAGCGTGAGCATGCCCTCGATCTTCTGGGGCGAGACGTTGTCGCCCTTGTCATTGATGATCATGTCCTTCTTGCGGTCGGTAATCATCAAGCGCCCGGCCGCATCGATATGGCCGATATCGCCGGTGTGCAGCCACCCGTTTTGCAGAGCCTTGGCGGTCTCATCGGGGTTCTGCCAATAGCCGTGCATGACCAGTTCGCCGCGCACGAGGATCTCGCCATCCTCGGCAATGCGCAGCTCGACCCCGTGCATCGGCGGACCGACCGTGTCCATTTTGATCCCCGCCTTGGGCCGGTTGCAGGCGATCACCGGCCCAGCCTCGGTCTGGCCATAGCCTTGCAGCATGGTCAGCCCCATTGCGTCGAAGAACACGCCGATTTCGGGATTGAGCGGTGCGCCGCCCGAAACCATCGCCTTCAGCCGTCCGCCGAACTTGGCACGTATCTTGGGGCGCAGCGCCTTGTCGATGACGAGATTGATCGGCTTGTCGCGCAGGCGGCGTTTGCCTTCCGCCTTGAGCGCGCCGATCGCCAATGCGCGGTCCATCAGGTAATTGGGCAGCTTGCCCTGCTTTTCGATCTGCTTGATGATCCTCGCCCGCAGCACCTCGAACAGCCGGGGCACCACCACCATGATCGTGGGCCTGACTTCCTCGATGTTCGAGGCGAGCTTTTCGAGCCCTTCGGAATAATAGATCTGCGCGCCCACGCCGATCGGCAGCATCTGCCCGCCGGTGTGCTCGTAGGCATGGCTGAGCGGGAGGAACGAAAGGAACGCTTCATCCTCGCCGATCCCGAAATCCTCGGCCAGAATACGCGCCGCCCCTTCGACATTGCAGAGCAACGCGCCGTGGTGCTGAAGCACGCCGCGCGGGGATCCCCCGGTGCCGCTGGTATAGATGATGCAGGCGGTATCGTCCCGCGCGATCCCGGCAATCCGCGCCTCGACCGCCATGCGCGCCGCCGCTGTGTCGCCCTTCAGCATCGCGGCCCATTCGTGGTATTCGAAGTTGCTCGCTTGGGCGAGGCGCAGCGGCTCGATTCCGATCACGTGGCGCACGCTGCCACCGCGAACCACCGCCTGGAGCAGCGGTTTGGCGAGTTTGTCGTTAGCAACGATCACCGCCGCCGCGCCCGAATTGTCGAGCACGTGAAGGTGATCGCGCTCGGTATTGGTGACATAAGCCGGAACGGTGATGCAACCCGCGGCCATGATCGCGAAATCGGCGATCAGCCATTCGGGGCGGTTTTCCGAAACCAGCAACACCCGGTCGCCTTGCTTGAGGCCTAGCGCGACCAGCGATTGTGCCAAATTGCAGACCTGCGCGGCGACTTCGGCCCATGTCAGCGGCTGCCAGTTGCCGTCATGCTTTGCCCACAGGAACGGTTCCGCGCTGCGGGCATCAGCCCGGCGCAGGAACAGTTCGACTACATTTCGTGTTGTCGCGAGGTCAGAAATATCCGTCACGCACAGCGCCCCTTTTCGCCCAGCATCCTTGTCCCGCAGTCAGCCTAAGGCGGTCAGACGGAGGCGGCAAGTGCTACTCGCTGAGCGCCACGCCTTCGCTGCGCGGGTCGGCGCCGCCGAGCAGTTCACCGTTTGAAATCTGGATTGCGTTGCCCTTGAGCGGCAGGCCGCGCGGCTGCACATCGCCATGGCCCAATGCATTCAGCGCCGGGATCATCGGGACAAGGCTGCTGCCCTGCTCGACGAACACCGTGTCGATCCCCGGCGCGAAGATCACCGGCAGGGACAGCGCCTGCTGCGGGGTCAGGTTCCAGTCGAGCACGCCGATCACCGCGCGGATCACTTGCGCCGGGATCGTCGCTCCGCCGGCGGCACCAACCACCAGCACCAGCTTGCCGTCAGGGCCGAACACCAGGGTCGGCGACATCGAGCTGCGCGGGCGTTTGCCGCCTTCGACCCGGTTGGCGACCATCCGCCCAGCCACTTCGGGCTGCATGTCAAAATCGGTGAGTTCGTTGTTGAGGAAATAGCCGCCGACCATCAGCCCCGATCCGAACGGGCTCTCGATGGTCGAGGTATAGGTCACCGCATTACCCTGCCGGTCGACCACTGCGATGTGCGAGGTGCCGTATTCGGGTGCGAGCGGTGCATCGGCGCGGCTCAGCCCTTCGGCGCCCGGCGGCACCCCGGCGCTGACACTGGGCATGGTCTTCGCCGGGTCGATCAAGGCTGAGCGCTTGGCGAGGTAAGCCCGGTCGATCATCCCGGCGACTGGTACCGCCACGAAATCGGCATCGGCCGAATAACGTCCACGATCGGCATAGGCGAGCCGCTCGCTCTCGGCGATCAGGTGCCACGCGGTGGGCGAAGTCTGGCCGAGCGCGTGCAGGTCGAACCGTTCGAGCTGGCCCAGAGTCGCCAGTACCGTGGTCGCCCCTGAACTCGGCGGGCCCATCCCGCAAATCTTGTACTGGCGGTAAGCCGCGCAGACCGGGGCGCGGTCCTTGGCTTGATAAGCACCGACGTCCGCTGCGGTCATCGGCTCGGGATTGCGCGGCGCGGTGGTTACCCGGGCGACGATCGCCCTGGCATTGCCACCGCCGTAGAACGATTTGCGGCCCTGCCGCGCAATCATCTCGAGCGTATTGGCGAGGTCCGGGTTGCGGATCACCGTCCCGACCGGAAGTGGCTGGCCGTCAGCGCCGTAGTAAAGCGCGCGCCCCTCCGGCGTGAAGGCGGCGGTCTGGCTGCTGGCTTTCAGCATTCCGTAAAGCCGCGGGGTAACCACAAAGCCGTCGCGCGCCAGCTTGATCGCCGGGGCAAACAGCGCGGCCCAGGGCAGGCGGCCGTGCGCGTCATGCGCCTTGGCGGCGAGCGCGATGTTGCCCGGAACGCCGACGCTGGTGCCACCCGGCACGGCTTCGGGGAAGCTCATCACCTTGCCGTCCTTGAAGAACCATTTGGGCCCGGCGGCGGCAGGTGCCTTTTCGCGGCCGTCGATCGTTTCGACTTCGCCCCGGGCATTGGTTTCGACATAGAGCCCGCCGCCGCCGATGCCCGAGCTCTGCGGCTCGACCACGGTCAGCGCCAGCATCGTCGCAATCGCCGCATCGGTCGCGCTGCCGTCTTGAGCCAGCATCGCGGTCCCGGCTGCTGCCGCGCGCGGATCGGCGGCGCTGACCATGCCCTTGGTGAACAGCTGGGTCTTGGGCGGCGGCGCGGAAGCGGTCTGGGTGGCGGCGGTGCAGCTGGCAAGGGCCAGCGGAGCGAGCAAAAGTGCGAGGGTCCGGTTAAGCATCCGAACTTGCTATTCGCTTCCCACCGCTTCGGCAATGGTGGCAAAGCCATCGCGCGCCATCAGCGCTTCGATGCCCCGGGTGATCCGCCGGGCAATCCCGGGCCCTTCATAGATCATCGCCGAATAGAGCTGGACCAAACTGGCCCCGGCGCGGATCCGCGCCCAGGCGTCATCGGCGCTGGCGATCCCGCCAACCCCGACCAGCGGGATCGCGCCGCCGGTGGCCTTGCGAAAGTCGCGCAGGCGCTGCTGCGCCAGCTCGCGCAGGGGTGCGCCGGACAAGCCCCCCGTCTCGCCGGAATGGCGCGACTTGAGCGTTGGCCGCGAAATGGTGGTGTTGGAGACGATCAGCGCGCCAAGCTTCTTGTCGATCGCGATCCGCGCAATCGCATCGATATCCGCCGGCACCAGATCGGGGGCGATCTTCAGGAACACCGGAGTGGCGCCGGGCCCCCGCGCCGCAAGCACCGCATCGAGCAGTGCGGAAAGGGCGCCCTCGTCCTGCAAGGCGCGCAGACCCGGCGTGTTGGGGCTCGACACATTGACCGCAAGGTAACTGGCGAGCGGGGCCATCAGCTGCGCCATTGTCGCGTAATCATTCACCCGGTCGGGCGAATCCTTGTTCGCGCCAAGGTTAATCCCCAGCACCCCGGGCCGTCCGAGCCGCGCCGCGAGCCGTGCCACCGCCGCCTCAGCGCCGTGGTTGTTAAAGCCCATTCGGTTGATCACCGCGCGGTCCTCGGCCAGACGAAACAGGCGCGGCTGCGGATTGCCCGCCTGCGGCAAGGGCGTGATCGAGCCGACCTCGACCGAACCGAACCCAAGGCCGAGCAAAGCATCGGGTACCTCGCCGTCCTTGTCGTAACCGGCGGCCATCCCCAGCGGATTGGGAAAGGCAATCCCCGCAAACGTGGTCGCCAGGGGGCCTCCCGGCGCGGCGCGGGCCAGCTGCGGTATCGCCTTGAGCCCGGCCAGCGACAGTTGGTGCGCGCTTTCGGCATCGAGCAGGAACAAGGCGGGACGCAGCAACGAATAGAGCATGTTCGCGCCTATGGCAGCGCCCGCCTGCGCTGTCGATTCGTCCGCGTTGACCGGCAGAATCCCGATTCAATCGATATCAGTCCAATTTCGAGCCAAATTTGCTGGTCCAGACTGGCGTGTTCATACAATTCGAATCGCGGGTAGACCCCTATCCCACCGTTGCGACCCGAAGGACTCGCAGCTTCGGCTACGAGCTCTTAACTTGTAAAGCGGCCTTTCGGCACCTGCCGGCGGGCCGCTTTTTTTGTGCCGCGCACTCGGCAAAGCGGCCATTGCCTTTGTTTGCCGCCGCCCCTATCTCCAAACCGGAACGAATCAGTCCGATTTGGGAATTTGCCGCATGCGCCTGTCCAGCATGGCCGACTATGCCGTCGTCACAATGAGCGCCGCCGCGCGCCATTGCGGGATGGTGCGCGTTTCGGCTGCCCAATTGGCTGAAGAGACCGGGTTGCCGGTGCCGACTGTGCAGAAGGTCGTCAGCCTGCTCACCGCTGCGGGCCTGTTGCGCAGTTCGCGCGGTGCGGGCGGCGGCTTGAAGCTCGCTCGCCCGGCGGCTGCGATCAGCCTTGCCGACATTGTCGAGGCAATCGAAGGCCCGATCGCGCTGACTGCATGCGTCGACAGCGGCAAGCACGACTGCGGCCTCGAAAGCGCCTGCACCGTCCGCCCGCACTGGGGCGTGGTCAATGCCGCGATGCGCGGCGCGCTGGCCGATGTGCCTCTCACGCGATTGGCGGAGATCGCCGCATGAACGAGCAAGTCGCCCTCAAAGATGAGGCCGCGCACGATGCCGCCGCCAAGGTTGCCGATTACGAACACGGCTGGTCGGCCGAGATCGAAACCGATTTCGCCCCCAAGGGGCTGAACGAGGACACCGTCCGGTTCATCAGCGCCAAGAAGAACGAGCCCGAATGGATGCTCGACTGGCGGCTCAAGGCGTTTGCGCTGTGGCAGACCATGCCGATGCCCGACTGGGCGAAGCTCAATATCGCGCCGATCGATTATCAAGACGCCTATTACTACGCCGCGCCGCGCGCCAAGCCCAAGCTGGGCAGCTTGGACGAGGTCGATCCGGAGATTCTTCGGATTTACGAAAAGCTCGGCATTCCTTTGGAGGAGCAGAAAGTGCTCGCCGGGGTCGAAGGCGCGCGCAAGGTTGCGGTCGATGCGGTGTTCGATTCGGTTTCGGTCGCCACCACCTTCCGCGAGGAATTGAAGCGCGCCGGGGTGATCTTCCTGTCGATTTCGGAAGCGGTGCGCGAATATCCCGAGCTGGTGAAGAAGTGGCTGGGCAAGATCGTGCCGATGCATGACAACTTCTTCGCCGCGCTCAACTGCGCGGTTTTTTCCGACGGGACCTTTGTGTACATCCCCGAAGGCGTGCGCTGCCCGATGGAGCTCAGTACTTATTTCCGGATCAACGCCGAAAACACCGGGCAGTTCGAACGCACGCTGATCATCGCCGAGAAGGGCAGCTACGTCAGCTACCTCGAAGGCTGCACCGCGCCGATGCGCGATGAAAACCAGCTCCACGCGGCGGTGGTCGAACTGGTCGCGATGGACGATGCCGAGATCAAGTATTCGACCGTGCAGAACTGGTACCCCGGCGACGCCCAGGGCAAGGGCGGGATCTACAACTTCGTCACCAAACGCGCGCTGTGCCAGGGCAAGCGCAGCAAGGTCAGCTGGACCCAGGTCGAGACCGGCTCTGCGGTGACGTGGAAATACCCGTCGTGCGTACTCAACGGCGAGGATAGCGTCGGCGAGTTCTACTCGGTCGCGGTGACCAACAATTTCCAGCAGGCCGACACCGGCACCAAGATGATCCACAACGGCAAGGGCAGCCGCTCGACGATTATCTCGAAGGGTATCAGCGCGGGGCGTAGCAACAACACCTATCGCGGGCTGGTCCGGGTGGCCGCCAATGCCGAGGGCGTGCGCAATTTCACCCAGTGCGATTCGCTGCTGCTCGGCCCCGACTGCGGGGCGCACACCGTGCCCTATATCGAAGTCAAAAACCCCAGCGCGCAGATCGAGCACGAGGCGACGACGTCGAAGATTTCCGATGACCAACTGTTCTACGCGATGCAGCGCGGGCTGTCGGCGGAAGAGGGCGTGGCACTGATCGTCAACGGCTTCGCCAAGGAAGTGCTGCAGCAGCTGCCGATGGAGTTCGCGGTCGAGGCGCAGAAGCTGCTGGGGATTTCGCT
>JANYEY010000120.1 GCA_025359685.1 Sphingomonadaceae bacterium
GCCCCGCTGACGCAGGGGATTCGCCCGACTCTAGTCCGGCAATCACATTTATCAATCCTGCCATAGCATAGGCCAGATTGCCCGTGCCTGAAGCGGGAAGGTTACTATTACCTTTGCCCAAGCGACGCCCTAATCAGGCGCACCGCCCGATCCGCTCTTGTCGGTTTCGATATCGGGGCGGCTTTCGAACACCTTGTCGACCAGCCCGAAGTCCTTGGCTTCGGCCGCCGACAGCCAGGTATCACGGTCCATCGCCTCGGCCACGGCTTTCACTGACTTGCCGGTGTAATCGGCGTAAAGTTGGTGCATCGTTTCCTTGAGCCGCATGATTTCCTTGGCTTGGATTTCGATGTCGCTGGCCATGCCGCGCGCCCCGCCCGATGGCTGGTGGATCATGATCCGCGCCTGCGGCAGCGCAATCCGCATCCCCGGCTCGCCCGCGGCGAGCAGGAAGCTGCCCATGGAGCAGGCCTGGCCGATGCACACGGTCGAAACCTTGGACTTGATATACTGCATGGTGTCGTGGATCGCCATGCCGGCCGTCACCACCCCGCCGGGCGAATTGATGTACATCGAGATATCCTTGTTGGGATTCTCGCTTTCCAGAAACAGCAGCTGCGCCACAATCACCGAAGCCATGTGATCCTCAACCTCGCCGGTGACGAAGATGATCCGCTCGCGCAGCAGCCGCGAATAGATATCGAAGCTGCGCTCACCGCGGCTCGATTGCTCGACCACCATCGGGATCAGCGCACCGGTGATGGGATCGCGGTGGAAGCTGTCGTGGCTGGTCGCAGTGCCGTAAACGTCGCGCATGAAGGTCCTCGTCTGGTTGGTGAGCCTATGTCGGCGCTGCGGTCGCGATGTTCAAGGGCGTTAACCGATTTGCGCCGTTGTGGGGCCAGTTTGCGCATTGCCAGCGGCGCGGCAATTGGCCAGCATGGCAGGTGACCAACCGGGGAAGCCAACCGTCATGCGCCTTGCCACACTTGCCGTACTGCCCGCATTGCTGCTCGCCCAGCCGGCGCTCGCGAAAGCCAAGCCCAAGCCTGCCGCCGTGCAGGAAGGGGCGGCAGCAGCTGTCACTGCCGTCGAGGTTTACCAGCAGACCGAGCTGAGGATCGCCGCGATTGCGGCTCTGGACGACGACCCGGCAGGACCACAGCTCAATGCGGTGATCGCAGTCAACCAAGATGCGCCTGAGCAAAGTGCAGAGCTGTCCAACGTCGGCCGCCTCCAAGGCCGCACGCTCCTGATCAAGGACAATATCGAGACTCGTGAATGGGCGACCACTGCGGGCAGTCTTGCGCTCAAGGACAACAAGACCGGCCGCGATGCGCCGCTGGTGGCGCGTCTGCGCGCTGACGGGGGCGTGATTCTGGGCAAGACCAACCTCTCCGAATGGGCCAACATTCGCTCGCCTTCCAGCTCCTCCGGCTGGTCGGCGGTCGGCGGGCAGACTCGTAACCCCTACGCCACAGATCGCAGCCCCTGCGGTTCAAGCGCGGGCAGCGGCGCGGCGATTGCGGCGGGGATGGCCTGGGCGGCGATCGGGACCGAAACCGACGGATCGATCACTTGCCCCGCGAGCATGAACGGACTGGTCGGGTTCAAGCCCACCGTCGGGCTGGTCAGCCGCACTTACGTGGTCCCGATCAGCCATAGCCAGGATACCCCCGGGCCGATGACCACCAGTGTCGCCGATGCTGCCTTGGTGCTGAGCGTGATTGCCGGGAGCGATCCGCTCGACCCGACCACTGCCGAGGCGGATAAGCACAAGGTGGATTACACCACCGGCCTCGCCACCAGCAGCCTCAGGGGCGTGCGGATCGGCGTGCTGACCAAACAGGCAGGGCGGCATCCCGGGGTCAAACGCGTGTTCGACCAGGCGCAGGCGGACCTCGTTCGCGCCGGAGCGGTGCTCGTCCCGATCGACTACACCTTCCCCGATGCAATGGGCGACGACGAGGGCACCGTGCTCTACTTCGAACTGCGCGAGGACATGGGCAAGTATCTCGCCGCGTTGCCCGGCGGGGTATCTTCGAAGACGCTGGCCGACGTGATTGCCTTCAACCAGGCCAATGCCAGCACCGAGCTGCGCTGGTTCGGGCAAGAGAGCTTTGAACGCGCCGAAAAGAACACCGACCGCGCCGCGCATGACAAGGCGCGGGCGAATTCATTCCGGCTGGCCGGGCCCGAGGGAATCGATGCGCTGCTCGCCAAGAACAATGTCACCGTGCTGATCGCCCCGACCGAAGGCCCGGCGGGGATGATCGATCTCGTCACCGGAGACCACTTTCTCTCGATCGGCGCGGGCAGCCTCGCGGCGATTGCAGGTTATCCGCATCTCACCGTGCCGATGGGACAGGTTGAGGGCATGCCGGTGGGCCTGAGCTTCATTGGTGCCCAGTGGGACGACAAGCGTATGCTCGACCTCGGCGCGGCCTATGAGCGCGCGAGGACGGCCAAGCTTGAGAAGCCGAAGTTCAAGCGCTGGGGGGAATAGGCCAAACGCACAGGGCGCTGCCTTGCGGCAACGCCCTGTGCTGTTTGATCGGCCGGAGCCGGGTTATTTCTTGGCAGCAGGCTTCTTGGCCGGGGCCTTCTTTTCAGCCGGAGCCTTTTCCGCCTTGGGAGCGGCTTCCTTCTTTGTAGCAGCAGGCTTGGCCTCGTCCTTGGCAGCAGCCTTCTTCGCCGGAGCCTTCTTGGCGGGCTTGGCGGGAGCAGGCGCGGCGTCTTCGGCTTCGATCGCGGCCTGAAGCTCGTCCTTGGTCACGGTCTTTTCGGTGACTTCGGCCTTGTCGAACAGGAAGTCGACGACCTTGTCCTCATACAAGGGCGCGCGCAGCTGGGCGGCGGCGAGCGCGTCTTGCTGGATATACTCCATGAACCGCTGGCGGTCTTCGGCGCGGTATTGCTGCGCCGCCTGCTGCATCAGCATGTTCATTTCCTGCGCACTGACTTCGACGCCATTGGCCTGGCCGATTTCCGACAGCAGCAGGCCAAGGCGCACGCGGCGCACGGCGATCGCGCGGTAGTCTTCCTTCTCGGCTTCGATCTCGGCCAGGGCAGCAGCGGGATCTTCTTCCTGCTGTGCTTCCTGGTTGAGCTGCGCCCAGATCTGTTCGAACTCGGCCTCGACCATGGTCGGCGGCACGTCGAAATCGTGATCGGCGGCGAGCAGGTCGAGCAGTGCGCGCTTCATCTGGGTGCGGGTCTGCCCGGCAGTTTCCTGCTCAAGCTGGCCGCGCAGCAGGCCGGTCAGTTGCTCAAGGCTGGTGAGGCCGAGGCTCTTGGCGAAATCGTCGTCGATCTTGCTTTCGCCGGGGACCTTGACCGACTTCACGGTGATGTCGAAAGTCGCATCCTTGCCGGCGAGGTCAGCGGCCTGGTAATCGGCCGGGAAGGTCACAGTGATCTGCTTCTCGTCGCCCTGCTTGGCGCCGACCAGCTGTTCCTCGAAGCCCGGGATGAAGCGGCCAGAACCGATTTCGAGCGCGGTGTCTTCGGCCTTGCCGCCATCGAACGGCACGCCGTCCACCTTGCCGAGGAAGTCGATGATCAGCTGATCGCCGGTTTCGGCCTTCTTGCCCTTCTTGGCATCGACGAAATTCTTGGCGTTCGAAGCGAGCTTTTCGAGCTGCTCCTGCACTTCTGCATCGCTCACCGGAACCACCAGCTTGTCGAGCTTAAGCCCGTCGATCTGCGGGGCCGGGATGGTGGGCAGCACTTCGAGATTGACGGTGAGGTCGGCGTCTTTGCCTTCCTCATAACCTTCGCCGAGCGAAATCTGCGGCTGCATCGCAGGGCGCAGCTGGTTATCACCGATCACCTTGTCGACAGCTTCGCGGACCGTGGTGTTAAGCGCTTCCTGGTGAAGCTGCGGGCCGTGCATCTTCTTGACCAGATTGGCAGGCACCTTGCCGGGGCGGAAGCCGGGCATGCGCACGTCGGGGGCGATCTTGGCCACCTCGCCGTCGATCCGTGCGGCGATGTCCTTCGCTGCGATCTTCACGCTATAGCTGCGCTTCAAACCCTCGTTGGTGGTCTCGACAATCTGCATGACAAAAGAAGCCTTCTAATACGAATGTGCGGCGCGGGTCGGGGGCTGCTGGAACTGGTGCGGGCGAAGGGACTCGAACCCCCACATCTTGCGATACTGGTACCTAAAACCAGCGCGTCTACCAATTCCGCCACGCCCGCGGCCCGACGAAGTGTTGAATCAAGGCGTGGCCCTTAGTGGGCGCTGGCCCAAAGGGCAAGCCGGGAAGGCGAGACTCAACGCAGCCGCAGCACGGTTGCCAGCATTGCCAGCCAGCCAGTGGCCTGATCCGCCTTTGGAGCAGGCGCAGCGAGCGTGCAATCGAGGCACACGGCCTGCATTCCCTGCACGCTGCCGAGCCGCACCAATCCCGACCCGACCCGGGCCAGCGCATCTTGCTGGCGCAGCGCCATCAGGCCGGCCAGATCGCGACCTTCACTGGCGCTATCGGCATCGTCGTCCCCGCCGAACAGCCCGGCGAGCATCGTGCCGTAGCCGTGCGGCTCGGTGCCGTAATACTTGGCATGCCAAGTCTCGAGCTTGGCCGCTCCGGCCGCATACTTGAGCGCTTCGGGCATCCCGCCGAATTCATCGACCAGCCCTTTTTGCCGCGCGGTTCCGCCATCCCAGACCCGGCCTTGCGCCACTGCGTCGATCTGTGCCGTGGTTTTCCCGCGGGACTTGGCGACCAGCCCGATAAACCGGGCGTAACCGTTCTCGATATTGGCCTGGAGCAGTTTTTCCGCTTCGGGCGTGAACCCGGCGAGCACGTCAGGCTGGCCCGAGAGCGACGTGGTGCGGACCCCGTCGCTCGTCACGCCGTAGCGCGCCAGGGTATTCTCGAAGCTGGGCAGCGCGGTGAAGATCCCGATCGAGCCGGTCACCGTGCCGGGCTCGGCAAAGATCCGTTGCGCCGGGGTCGAAACCCAATAGCCGCCGCTTGCCGCGACATTGGCCATCGAGACCACCACCGGCCGCGACTTGCCGTCCTTTGGGGCCTTGAACCGTTCGATCGCACCGCGGATCTGTTCGCTGGCCAGCACCGAGCCGCCGGGCGAATCGACCCGCAGCACCAGCGCCTGGCCATCGTCGCGGTTGGCCTGGTCGATCAGCTTGGCGATGCGGTCGCCCCCGGCGGTGCCGGGCCCGGCCTTGCCGTCAACGATCTCGCCGGCGATGGTCACCACCGCTACGGCCTTGCCGCTGCGATCGATCGGATGCGCGGCCAGCAGCGCCTCGGGCTTGGAGAAGGCATAGGTTCCGGGCAGGTCCTTGTCCTCGCCCGGCCCGGCCAGCTGCTTGACCCGCTCACCGAAGGCAACGTTGTCGCCGACATGATCGACCAGTCCGGCATTTACCGCAGCCTGCGCCGCATCGCCTTTGGCCGCGGTGAACCACGCCACCGGATCCTTGGTGATGGCCTCGATCTGCGCCTTGGGCCGGGCCTTGGCAACATCGGCCTTCCAGTCTTCCCACAGCGCGGCATAAAGCGCGGTGCGCGCTTCACGCGAGGGCGCGGAGGCATCGTTGCGTTCATAGGGTTCGACGAAGTCCTTGAAGGTCCCGACCTTGAAGACGTGGACCTTGACCCCGTAATCCTTCAGCAGCTTGCCGTAATAGGGCATGGTCCCGCCCGGTCCCATCACGAAGGCCCCGCCCATCGGATGGACCCAGGCCTCGCTAGCATGCGCGGCGAGCATCACGCCGTCATCGATATAAGCGGTGGCATAGGTCAGAACGGGCTTCTTTGCGGCGCGGACTTTGTCCATCGCCGCGCCGATTTCCTCCATGTGGACCAGCCCGCCGCCGGTGAAGGTCGACAGGTCGAGCACCACGACCTTGACGTGATCGTCGCTCGCCGCGAGCTCGAGCGCGCGGACCACGTCGCGGGCGCGGTGTTGGTGCAGCGGGCCTTCGACCCCGGAAATAAGCTTGAGCGCGTCCTGTTCGGATGGCTCTTCGACCACCGAGCCATCAAGTTTGACCAGCAGCGCGCCATCCTTGAGCGCCGCCTGACTTGGCCGCGTGGTCAGCGCACCATAGAGCAGACCGAAGAACAACAGCATCAGCAGCAACACTAGCCCATCTTTGATGGCGACGAGCAGATGCCAGACCTTGCGGGCGAATTGCATGCGGATGTCCTGTCTTCTTGAGCTTTCCCGCCCCATAGGGGGGGCCGCGGGCAAAGGCCAGTAGCGCATCGACCAACCGCCGATGCAGGACTACTTGCCGCATGCACGCCGGATCGCTAAGGCACCGACTTTAATGACATCGCCAGATCCCAGTGCGACGAGCCGCTATCCAGCAGGCTCCGCCGCCTTCCCGCACCGCGACCTCACCGGCCTGGCGGAACTGGCCCCGTGGGAGCTGCTTTACCTGATGGACGAGGCCGAGCAGTGGGTTGATCTCAACCGCTCTGCCAGCAAGCGCGATGAGCGGCTTCACGGCCTCACCATCATCAACGCCTTTTTCGAAAACAGCACCCGCACGCTATTGTCTTTCGAGATCGCGGGCAAGCGGCTGGGCGCCGATGTGGTCAACATGCACGCCGCGCAAAGCTCTGTGAAGAAAGGCGAAACGCTGATCGACACGGCGATGACATTGAACGCGATGCACGCCGATGCGATCGTCATCCGCCACCAGAGTTCGGGCGCGGTGCAGTTGATCGCCGATAAGGTCGATTGCCCGGTTTTGAACGCCGGGGACGGCCAGCACGAACACCCGACG
The DNA here is from genome assembly GCA_025359685.1 of Sphingomonadaceae bacterium. GTDB lineage: Bacteria > Pseudomonadota > Alphaproteobacteria > Sphingomonadales > Sphingomonadaceae > Novosphingobium. The sequence goes on from JANYEY010000120.1 coordinate 6,770, forward strand.
CAAGGCCTGCTTGATGCGCTGACCATCCGCCACAGCAAAGGCGAGATTGCCGGGCTGATCGTGACGATCTGCGGCGACATCCTGCACAGCCGGGTCGCACGGTCGAACATCCACTGCCTGACCACCTTGGGCGCGCAGGTCCGGGTCTGTGCTCCCCCTGCGCTGATGCCCGCCGGGATCGAGCAGATGAAGGTAACGCCGTATTACGATTTCGATGCCGCGCTCGACGGCGCGGACGTGGTGATGATGTTGCGGCTGCAGCAGGAGAGGATGAGCGGCCAGTTCATCCCTTCACCGCGCGAATATCGCCACCTCTATGGCCTCACGCTCGAGCGGCTGGCACGCGCCAAGCCCGATGCGCTGGTCATGCACCCGGGGCCGATGAACCGCGGGGTGGAGATCGACAGCAACGTGGCCGACCTTGCCGGACGCTCGGCGATCACCCGGCAGGTCGAGATGGGGGTGGCGATCCGCATGGCCTGCCTTGACGTGCTGACCCGCAAGGCGCGCGGCGTGGAGGGCTGGGCATGAGCATGTCTGCGCCTCTGACCATCACTGGCGGTAAGCTGGTCCTTGCCGCAGGCGAGCCGCAATCGGGCGGGATCCGCTGCGAAACCGGACGTATCGTTGCCATTGGCGAGGTTAGCGCGCAGCCTGGCGACACGGTGATCGACGCCAAGGGCCAGCTGATCGCGCCCGGCCTCGTCGACCTCGGCGTCTTCGCGATCGACAAGGCCGCGTTCCACTTCGGCGGGATCACCCGTGCAGCCTTGATGCCCGACCAGAACCCGCCGCTCGATCATCCGGCGCGGGTGCGGTTTGCGGCGCAATCGGGCAAGCCTGACCTGTGGGTCCACCCGCTCGCCGCGGCAACACGCGGGCTTGAAGGCACCGAGCTGGCCGAACTCGCGCTGATGCGCGATGCCGGGGCGAAAGCAGTGGCCACCGGACGGCGCTGGATCGGCGATTCGGGGACAATGCACCGCCTGCTGTCCTATGCGGCGATGCTGAACCTGACGGTCATAACCCATGCCGAGGATGCAGGGCTGGCTGGCAATGCCGTGGCAACTGCTGGCGAGATGGCCACGCGTTACGGCCTGCCTGCTGCACCGGCCGAAGCCGAAGCACTGGCGGTGGCGCGCGACATCACCTTGGCCGAACTCAGCGGCGCAAGGCTCCATTTCCGCCAGATCACCACGCGGGCGGCGTGCGATCTAGTGCGCTCGGCGAAGGCGCGCGGCGCGTCTGTCAGCGCTGGCGTGACCCCGGCGCATTTCATGCTGTCCGACACCGCGATCGGCGATTTCCGCACCTTCACCAAGCTCTCGCCCCCGCTGCGCAGCGAAGCTGACCGGATGGCGGTGCGCGCGGCATTGGCCGACGGGACGATCGACGTGATCTGTTCGGGCCACGATCCGCGCGGGCCTGAGGACAAACGCCTGCCCTTCGCCGATGCCGAGCCGGGCATGGCCGGGGCGGAAACACTGCTGGCGCTGTCGCTGGGATTGGTCCGCGACGGGGTGATCGACCTGCCCCGCGCCTTCGCATTACTTGCCGCCAATCCGGCGCGGCTGCTCGGCGTGGAAGTCGGCAAGCTGGAGATCGGCTTTGAGGCCGACATCGCGATCATCGCTTCTGAAAGGCCGTGGATCGTCGATTCGGACCGGATGGCGGCCAGCGCAGGCAATACCCCGTTCGACAAGCAAGGCGTCGAAGGCCGCGTTACCGCACTGTTCAAGGGCGGCAAGCAGATCGGTTAAACGAGAAACCCCCTCCCGCCGGGGCGGAAGGGGGCTGCGCTCCCGTTGTTATATCTTGAAACTCAGTGGCGGCGGGCGTTGACCGGACCGATCGCCGGAACCGCCTTCACCGCAACCTGCACCTTCGGCTTGATCGCCGCACTCTTGGCCATGGCCGGAGCATTGGCCGGGCGGCCGGGCATCGAACGGCTGGCCGCATAAGCAAAGCACACCCCGCCGCGATTTTTCACCGAAGAGCACAGGCCCTGCGCTCCGCGGCCATCGAGACCGGCAGCGGCGACGCGCCAGAAGTGCTTACCCTTCACGTCGGCCTGAGTGATCGACATCTTGAAGTTGCGCAGTTCGGGGTTGCGCGCGGCATAGTGGCCCCAAGCGCGGCGTGCGCCCTGCTCGCTCGCGAACGAGCCGAGCTGGACGAGATGCGTCGAACCGCGGCCCGAAACCTGCGCCATCACGTGGCGCGGGCGCAGGCCCGGGCGGTGCGTGACAGTCCTGGGACGCGAAGCCACAGCCATGCGCGCGGCGGGCGGGGGGGTCATGGCCTCGGGCCCGCTCTGCGGCAGCGGCTGGACCACCGGGTTCGAATTGTACACCGGCGAGAAGGGTTCCGGGGTCTGCTCTGCCACCGAAGTAGCGGCCGCCGGCACCGGAGCATCGACCGGCTGGTACTGGGCGAGATTCGCCGCCGGGGCAGCGGCTGCAGGCAGTTCGCCCGCTGCGGCAACCGCCGGGGCATCGGTCTTCACCGCGCCAGTTTCAGCGGCGAGCTGTTCCTGATCGCCGCTGGCGTTAAGCGCAAGCGCGGCCGGCTGACCGCTATCGGCGACCATCGGCACGTGCAGCAGCGAAGCCACGCGCAGCTTGGCATCTTCGGGACGCGCCTGCATCACCCAGCCGCTGATCCGCCCGTCGAGTTGGTCGGCAGGAACGTCCTGCGAGGCCATGATCCGGGCTTCGCGCCAGCGCCCGTCGAGCGCGAAGGCATAGGCCAGGTTCTGGCGCACCTTGGGTGAATTGTCACCGCCGCGCAGTGTATCATTGAGGATGGCAACGCCGCGGCCGCTATCGCCAGCCAGCGCATAGGCGAGGCCAAGGTCGGCCGCCGGAATGGCATCGCGCCAGTCATTGAGAATTGCGACAGCTTCACCGCTCTTGCCCGCACCGATGTCGGACAGCGCGAGCGACAAGGCGGTCTTGGCCGAATTGTCCCCCAGCTTCATCGCATCGTTCAGCGCGGTCACCGCGCTTTCGAAGCGGCCCGAGCGCAGGTAGGCCTGGCCCAGCAGCGAGCGGTACGAAGCGTTGCGCGGGTTCGAAGCGACGAGAGCTTCGGCGAGCGCCACCGCCTTGGCAGTGTCACCCTTGGCGAGCGCCTTCTGCGCTTCGGCTGCCGCCTTGTCGCTGCTCGACTTGGCGACTGCGCCCGAGCTGAACCCGGCACCTGCGGCCATGGCAAGCGCGACCGCGCTGGCTAGGCCAAGCGGCAGGATCGAACGACGGAACTGGCTGGTCTGCATGGGAAAGGTCCCTTCCTCGAAAAATCTCATGTGCGGCTCTTCGCCACTTGCGCGGCGAGCGATGCCAGATCGGGTTGTTCGGCGAGCAGGCGGTCGAGCGCCTCGGTCATCAGTTGCTGGGCACTGCGCCCCTTGACCGTGCAAGCGAGGCGCAGCTGGAGATGGCGCTCCGCATCCATCCGCAAGGTAAAGGCCGCGCGGCGACCTTCGGCGAGTGCAGAGCGGCGTTCCACCTCACGGCCCAGCGTGCGCTGCTGGCGGACCACTGCAGGCATATCGCGGCCCGATTCGATCGACACGACCTGGCCGAAATCGGTTTCGTCGTGGCCCATATCGTTCCAGCCAAGATCCTCATGGCTGAGCGCAAGGGCGCTGGCCTGCGGACGCATCGCCGGCTTGGCGCCGCCCTTGCGGGCAAGCAGCCGCGGGGTCAGCGACGCGATTGGTTTATGATCGGACATGCCCCCGCCCGCCCCTTACGAGCCCGCGACCCGGCGGCCGAAACCGCCAGCGGGGCGATGCACGCCCTGGATCGAGGTGACCGAAGTCGGCGCGGCGAACACGGTGCGGCGGAAGTTCTTCTCGAGCCGGTCGGAGATATAGCTCCACAGCGCGGTCACTTCGGCAGCGCTGCGGCCATTGGGATCGACTTCCATCACGGTGCGGCCATCGATCATCGAGGCGGCGAAATCGGTGCGGTGATGCAGCGTGATCGGGGCGACGGTGCCGTGCTGCGAAAGCGCAACTGCCGCTTCCGAGGTAATCTTCGCCTTGGGCGTGGCGGCGTTGACCACGAAGATCAGCGGTTTGCCGGCGCGTTCGCACAGATCGACCGTAGCGCCCACCGCACGCAAATCATGCGGGCTTGGGCGGGTCGGGACGACGATCAGTTCGGCAACATTGATCACCGACTGGATCGCCATGGTGATGGCGGGCGGAGTATCGATCACCGCCAGGCGGAAACCCTGCTGGCGCAGGACCGCAAGATCGGCGGCCAGCCGCGCGACCGTGGTCTGGGCGAAAGCCGGGAATTCCGCCTCGCGCTCGTTCCACCAATCGGCCAGCGAACCTTGCGGATCGATGTCGATCAGCACGACCGGGCCAGCGCCGGCGCGCTGCGCCTGCACGGCCAGATGCCCGGACAAGGTCGTCTTGCCCGAACCACCCTTCTGTGATGCCAAAGCCAGTACCCGCAACGTCTGTCCCCTAAGTAATGCAGCAAACCTGAAAAGACTTGCCGTGGGGGAT
>JANYEY010000056.1 GCA_025359685.1 Sphingomonadaceae bacterium
CGCCGACACGCCCATGGAGCGCCCTGCCGAAGACCTCGCGTGGCAGTTCGTCAACATCTTCCACCGGGCCGGCGAGAAGCAGGAGCGCAAGCTCGATGATCTGAGCGACGAGATCCGGGCGCTGGTCCGTGAGCGCGACCAGTCGGAGATCGGCTCGGCCAACCTCGAAACCGTGATCGACCGCGCCCGCGAGGCCGAGCAGGTCATGGGATCGTTCCAGATCATGCGCGAACAGGCGGCGATGCTCTACTGCGCCGAGACCAGCTACAGCTGGCGGGCTCACCGCGGCGGCCGTTCGGTCCCGGGGATGACCTCGGCGATCGTCGACGGTCGTGCCTTCATCCGCGCCCGCGCCGACAGCAAGAAGGCCCAGGCGATGTCCGCCGGCACTCCGGTGGTGTTCTCCGGTGGCCGCATGGTCATCGACGAGGCAGACGCCAAACGGTTCGCCGACGATCTGTTCCGCACGCTCGACCGGGTCCACGACCGGGTCGGCGACATGGTTCTCGTCCACGGCGGCGACACCAAGGGCATCGACCGGTTCGCCGCTGGCTGGGCGGAACGCAAGAAGATCCCGCAGGTCGTGTTCGGGCTCGATCCGAAACTCGGCCAGCGTGCCGGGTTCCGCCGCAACGAGCAGTTCCTGTCGATCAAGCCCCGCTACGTCATTGCCTACCCGGGCAACGGTGTTCTCGAGCGTCTCGTCGAAGAGGCGAGGGCACGGCGGATCAGCGTGGTCGACCGTCGTGGTCCCCTCGGCACGCCGCCGGCGGCCGAGCTCAAGGCGGCCTGACCGCCCAATCGCCGACGCTGGTTCGCCAGCGTCGGCATTTTCTCACGGAGACCGAAGATGCCGACAGGCTTCATGAACGTGACGCATTGCGCGAGAATGGCCGTGCGCCAAGCGCTCCGCACCGGCGAGGTCGTCCATGTCGTTGCCACCGGGAACGACCTGATGCCGATGATGGTCATCGATGAGCACCAGCTTTTTGACCGCGGCGACCGGCTTGGTCCCGAGGACCTGCTGTTCACCGCCGACCCGTTTGCCGGCGTTGCGACCGGCTGAACGCTAACCCAATAGCTTCTCGATGGAATCCCAATCGGTAGAGAAGTCGAGTTCGGCAATAAACTTGACTGGGCTAATCCAGTTGACACCGCAATCGTCGCAGATGTTAGGGACGTGTCGACGAGCACCGGTTCTAGTGGGTTTCGACACTTCGGCAGTAACTACGCAACGGGCAGGGTTCCCAATGGCAGCTGCGATCAGAAACGGATCCTGACCGATAGTGATCATATCGTCTTCGGCAAGCAGACCACCATAGCAGGCCAACACCACCTGAACCGCCCCCGGGTCGATCTGCTCAGCGAGCATGAGCGCTTTCTTGGTCGCAGCATCGTGCATCCACGCCGCTAACTCGTCGTTGCCGGCCTCGACCTCAGCGTAAATCTCCGATGGGAGCTTGACCGTACCAGCGTCGCCATGATGGATTAGCCACCGCCAAAACTCAGGGACACGATGATGCCCGTACCATGTGTTCTGAGCCGTAATCAGTGCATTGGCATCCAGCAGATAGAGCATCAGGCCGTCGTCCGCCGAGTATCGGCGAGGAGCGGGTAGACGTTCATCGGCTTGACACCAAGCATTCTAGCCGCACGCGTCGGCGTCAGGGAGCCATCAGCCATACCCTGTCGCGCGACCGACAGAATTGCAGACCCGAGCCGGTGACGGCGCACAACATACCAGTTCGGACCACCTTCCTTCCCGCGGCTACGTTCTCGCTCGCGGCTCTTCTGCGCGAGCCAGAGGCGGCGGAAGGTGTCACGAAGCCCGGTCCAACGACCCTCGTCGATAACGCCAAAGCGGAACAACTGATAAGCCACCATGGATTGGCTGATGCGAGCTTGGTCGGCCAACATGCCGATCACATTAATGTCACCGTCGCCTCCAAGTAGGAGCCGCTGAAGATCGACGATCTCCGCCCGGTCGACGAGCACGGCTGCGGCAGCGTCATTACACAACTGCTCGACCCCCGCCGATGGCGTTCCACCACTGACACCTGTGTCACCGAGGAGAAGGTGGCCCAGTTCATGCAAAAGAGTGAAAGCCCAGGCAGACTTCGCATCTTGGTCATTGATCACTATGAAAGGTGCCAGTCGGTCAGCAATCGCGAAGCCGCGGAAGATGCTGACCTCGATCGCCGTCGACCAGTGTCCGCAATCCCCTGCCAAGAGAACGAACACGCCCTTGGCCTCTACCAGCGTACGGAGATACGCAAACGCCTCCTCGCCCTTCGCGCGTCCGCGGAATGCTGCCCGGTCGAAATCGATCGCGCGAGTGATGGCGGCACCGAGTTCGGCTGCGTTACGGATACCCTGAGCAGAGCCGACAAGTTTGACCTCGACAGCGTCGTCGTCGTCCTCCAGCGTCTCACGCACAAGCGCCTGCCTCGCTTTGACGTCGCGCAGTAAAGTCGCGAGCAAGACGTTGGATTCTTCGCCTTGATCCGGCAACGTGCGAAAATCCTGCCCCAGCTCCGGCGGCGCGGGCACCCTTGGCAGATAGAAGGTCAGAATAGGGCGGTGATATTTATCAGCCATTCGGCGAAGCAACGGCAGGGTAGGAGCGACATCACCAACCTCTATCGCCGTTAGGCGCTCCGCCCCAGACAGACCACGCGCGGAATTCAGCGCGATTTTTCGGGCAGCCGATTCAAGATCGAGACCAGCGGTCTCGCGTGCCCAAATCAGGACCGCAGGGTTTATTCGTGCCACGGGAGCACAATGCACAGGCACCGGACACCGCGCCACCGCGATTATCGAGGATTAGGATTTGAACGGACGCGGGTCTTAGCAGTCATCTGTGCACGGCGGTGACAAACCAGGCCATTGGATCGTCGGCAGAGTGCCGATGAGGGCGGTGTAAAACCCGGCCATTGGTTAGGCTGGTCCTTTTGGGGGCGGCCGGGGATGTTTGGCGTGGACAACTATGCCGCGGTACGGCGTTTCGTTTTTGTCGAGGGCCACAGCCGGCGCGAGGCGGCGCGGGTTTTCGGGTTGAGCCGGGAGACGGTGCTGAAGATGTGCCGGTTCTCGTTGCCGCCGGGCTACACGCGGACGGCGCCGGTGGCGAAGCCCAAGCTTGGTACGCTGCTACCGGTGATCGACACGATCCTGGAGGCAGACCGGACGGGGCCGGTAAAGCAGCGGCACACGGCGAAGCGGATATTCGAGCGGCTGCGCGACGAGCATGACTTCAGCGGCGGCTACACGGTGGTGAAGGACTATGTCCGCATCTGCCGGGCGCGCGGCCGCGAGACGTTCGTGCCGCTGGCGCACCCACCCGGGCATGGCCAAGTGGATTTTGGCGAGGCGGTCGCGGTGATCGGGGGCGTCCGGCAGAAGATCCACTTCTTCTGCATGGACCTGCCGCAATCGGACGCGTGCTTTGTAAAGGCGTATCCGCGCGAGACAACCGAGGCGTTCCTCGACGGCCATGTGTCGGCGTTTGCGTTCTTCGGCGGCGTGCCGCTGTCGCTGCTCTACGACAACACCACGATCGCGGTCGCCAAGATATGCGGCGACGGCAAACGCGAGCGGACGCGGGCGTTCACCGAGTTGGTCAGCCATTATCTGTTCGCCGACCGCTTTGGTCGTCCTGGCAAGGGTAACGACAAGGGCAAGGTCGAGGGACTGGTGAAGTACTCGCGGTTGAACTTCATGGTGCCGATTCCGGAGGCGGCAAGCTTCGATGATCTAAATGCGATGCTGGCGATGCGCTGCCGCGCCCGCCAGACCGAGCACGCCGGCCGCCATGCCGAGACGATCGGCGAACGACTGGTGGCTGACACGGCGGCGCTGCGCACACTGCCGGCAGTGCCGATGGAGCCCTGCGAGAAGCGCAGCGGCCGCGTGTCGTCGACGGCGCTCGTCCGCTATCGCTGCAACGATTACTCGGTCCCGACGCGCTATGGCTTCCAGGAGGTCATGGTAAAAGGCTTCGTCGATGAAGTCGTGATCTTGTGCGCCGGCAAGATCGTGGCCCGGCATCTGCGCTCCTATGCCGAGGGCGCCTTCATCGCCGACCCGCTGCATTACCTGGCGCTGATCGAGATGAAGCCAAATGCGCTCGACCAGGCGGCCGCCCTGCAGAACTGGGGCCTGCCGGAGGTGTTCCAGCATCTGCGCCATCTGCTCGAGGCGCGGATGGGGAACAAGGGCAAGCGCGAGTTCATCCAGGTGCTGCGGCTGCTTGAGGCGATGCCAAAGGAGGTTGTCACCTATGCCGTCACCGAGGCCATCCATCTGGGCGCCATCGGCTTTGACGCGGTCAAGCTGATCGCGCTGGCGCGCACTGAGCGGCGGCCGGTGCGGCTCGACCTGGCGGCGTATCCGCACCTGCCAAGGCTTACGGTGCAGACGACGCGCGCCGCGGATTATGCGGCGCTGGTGCCGGGGATAGCGGCATGACCGGCAAGACGGCACCCGACACGCGGCCTGCGGGCACGACAAGCGGCACTCCGCAGGTACTGCTGGCCCATCACCTCAAGCAACTGAAGCTGCCGACGGTATTGCGCGAATACGACAAGGTCGCGCGCGAATGCGCCCGCGATGGCGTCGATCATCCGCGTTATCTGCTGCGGCTGATCGAGCTCGAACTGATCGACCGCGAACGCCGGACGGTGGAGCGACGCATCCGCGCCGCGCGGTTCCCGGCCACGAAGAGCTTCGACACCTTCGACTTCGCCGCCATCCCCGGGCTCAACAAGATGCTCGTCCTTGAGCTGGCGCGCTGCGAATATATCCTGCGCCGCGAGAACATCATTGCGCTGGGCAACAGCGGCACCGGCAAGACCCACGTCGCCCTCGCTCTCGGCCTGGCTGCCTGCCAGAAGGGGTTTACCGTCGCGTTCACCACCGCCGCCGCGCTGGTCAGCCAGTTGCTCGAAGCCCGCGACGAACGGCGGCTGCTTAAGCTCCAGCGCGACCTGGCATCGGTCAAGCTGCTGATCATCGACGAACTCGGCTACGTCCCGTTGTCACCGACCGGCGCCGAGCTGCTGTTCGAGACCTTCTCCCAGCGCTACGAACGCGGCTCGACGATCGTCACATCGAACCTGCCGTTCGAGGACTGGACCTCGGTTCTGGGCTCCGAACGACTGACTGGCGCGCTGCTGGACCGGCTCACCCACCACGTCAGCATCCTCGCCATGAACGGCGACAGCTATCGTCTCAAGGAATCCACCGGCCGCCGCCGCGCCGCCGCCACCCAAGCCGGGGCGGTCCAAAACCAGGCCACCGCCGTCGACCCCGATACGGGCGAAATTACCCAAGCCTGACCCCCATCACCGAAGCCGCTTTGCAAAAAGGCCCCCGATCGGGGGCCTTTTTGCAAACAACCCCGCCGCGCCATGAGTGGCCTGCTTTTACGCCGCCACGCTGGCCTGGAATCTGACCGGCGTTGACAGTCATCAATGTTTGTGCTGCACAACCGTCGCTGCCCCGTCTATTCGGCTAAGCAAGCCTCTATGGGCGAGCGTCTAGGTCCTATCCGACCCCGCCGGGTTAAAGACGGGCCGTCCACAGTCAGAACGCGACAGGGATATCGGACAGCCGCGTCGTCCACGACGGGCTCTTCATCGACCGCTTGGTATCGCACGCCCTCGCGCCCCGTTGCTCGGCCGCGAGGCGCACGGTACTGCGGCCATATCGATCGTTGAGACCGTCGATTGCCGCAAACAGCTCAGATGCCCGCGGATCGGCCGAAGCGAACAGATCACCCTGCGTTGCCCCGACCGGATGCAGACCCTCAAGCATCACCCCGCATTTCGAGTAAACGGCACCGGGCCTGAACATCGCCTCCGCCATATTACCTGTAAGGGCGCCGATGACGCGGGGGTCGTGGGTCGCCGGTGATAGCGGACATTGCGGCGATGCAAGAGGACGCCCGCCTCGCCGCGGAAACCGCAACGATGCGCCAGATACTGATGGGCGAAGCGAACGGCATGTGGCGCTTCGTTGAAAAGAGCGAGCACGAGGGTGACAGTATACGGCCTGCTAAGTCGCCCCCACGTAATTCTCCGGGCTCTACGAAAGCGCAGATGTTGCAGAACGGGATGCAAGGGCAATGCTGCTGTGGCTGAGAATTGCTTGAACTGCCCATTTAAAGGGGGTCGCGTCCGAGTAGTCCCCTTATCCGCTTGGCTTAAGCTCGTGCCTGTCAATGTCCCAAAAGGTGAAGCGCTATTGGCTTCCACGCTGCCGCATTGTAGATGACTGACGTCAATAGCTCGGTTCCTATCCCAAAGCACGCCGCAAGCATGAATTCGGGTTGCAATCGCCGCCGCGTGACAAAGTCAAAAATGACTATCGTGGCGACCAAGAACCAATCCATGACGTAGTTCTGAATCATGAACGGTAATACGCCATTCCCAGTCAGCTTGCTGAGCTGAGGAGCAAGTAATCGCGCCGAACCCGCACTAGATATAAAGACCGTTGCCAACAGCATCAATCGGCGATGAGCTGCGGCATTCTTGCGAAGCAAGAACCCTGCCGAGGCGATAATGGCGAAATTGGAAGCAAGAATAAACGTCAGTATCTGAAATGCCGGGTTACTATCGGGAGTGCCCATTTCACGCGCGGCCATCACGAGACCTGTCCAAATAGATAAAACGACCATTAGTGGGATGAACAAAACTGCCAAGACACCAAGCCGCATGTGCAACGCGCGCTGACCGCTGCGCGCCAGACTCAATTGCGCGGTGAGCAACATCAGCCAGCCAAAAAAAGCTAGACCATGAAAATAAACAACAGGCGCAAAATGCGCGTGCTTGCCCGTCAAGTGTTCCAACATGTCAGGCACAAAACCCGCGAGCACGAGCGCCCAAATTGCCGCGAGAATCAACAGAAAGAAGTCGCGGTCCCATTTATGAAACGGCGCAAATTCTAACTTGGTCGTGGATGATGTCACGCAACCCCCCTACAGCAGCACTAAGCAACTCCACCTCACAAATTGCTCGTGGCCACTCCGCAAACCAAGGATAACTAATCACCATAGATGTCAATTGCGGCGCACGGGCAAGAGGGTGCTGTCAGCCTAAACGCAACTCGTCTCTGACTGCCGCGGAAAGGCCTACGCGCCGTAGCCCCACTGGCGGTTGGGTGCATCGCACCTTTTCGAGCCGCCGATTCTTTCCCCGCCTTGTGGAGCCTAAATCAGGTCCTGATGCTCCGATCAACGGTCCTGACCACTAGCCTCCAAGCCTTCCGAAAACTGCCCTTCGGCATTCCACCACAACACGACATTACCCTGATCGCCGCACACCGGCAGAGGCCATCTCGCGGTACACGGTAGCCCGACCTAGTCCGAGTTGGCGTGCGGCGTCGGTGGGCGAAACCCCGGCTACGACAAGTTTAAGGGCTGCGCTCGCCTTGTCTGTGGATAGGCGTCCAACGCGAGACCCTGCCGCCATTGCCATTAAGTCTCTGACAAGATGGCAAATCCTCGGGTTTAGAGGGGCCCCGCGCCACGCCGATCTGCAACGCGGCAAACATTTTTAATCCTGTGTTCTCGACATGTTGATGGAGATAAAGGGGGGTCCCGCGTCGCGCCTTTCCACACTCAGACAGGAGCTTTCACGGTTCTGCCACGGCAGGAAGAGGTCCTCACGGGGACGAAGATGGTGTGAGATCGTAGCGTCCGCAGCCCGGCTGCGAGCAGCAAGGGCGCCCAAAAGATTGATCCACGCCGCTTTGTCTTACCCCATCATGGGGCGGCCGCGTGCCGACCCCGGAGAGAAGCACGAACCCCGTGTGGCGACCTCGAGCTCGGCAAAAATTAGAACTTCGCTCAACGATACCCGTCGCGCTTCCACCCGCCACTACCGCCGCTCGCATTGCGGTGGACGCTCGCCGGTGCCCATTGACTCAGGCCGCGATAGAGAAGCGGACGCTCCATTTGACCGCGGGGGGTGGATAGCTGCCCCAGGATTGCACGCGAAAGCCGTCATGGCTAAGCTGGGCCTCAGGAAAATGGGAGGGGCGACGATGATCAGCAAATTAGGCCTATCACTCGCGCTTACAGCGATTGCCTTCGGAGCGGGATTAGTGGTCGCTGAGACCACCACGCAGACCGGACGCGAGCCTCAATTTGAAAACGCCGAGGTCAAGGTCTGGAAGTCCCTCGTCTTGCCGCACAGCCCATGGCCGTTGCACCGGCATGAGCATCCGCGCGTCATCATCGCGTTGAAGGGCGGGACAATGCAGATCGTGGAGGAGAACGGCGCGACCGAGACGCACGATTGGAAAACTGGAAAAGCTTACTGGCTTCCCGCCAACGCGCCTGGCACGCGCCATCAGGACGTCAATGTGGGCGACAAGCCCATAGAGGTCATGGTCGTCGAATTGCAAAACGCGAAATAGGCCAGGTCGCCCCCCAGCGCGAGAGTGTCTGAATGCGGACGCAATGAACTTCGGCAACGGGTCGCTTTTTGTCGCGAGAGGACGGCCGGAGAAGCGACCTGCAGTCCGTTCATGATCTGTCCGACTTAGCGCCGTCCGTGTAACAAACCTTGAGGTGTCCCCGACTTGCCCGAGCGCACGTCGGTGAAGACCTTGATCGCGCCCTCTTGTTCGAGCCGCATCGTTTGCCCGGCGACGTCCTGGTCGCCCGTGCTTACCCGCGCATAGCCCAAAATTCCGCTCAAGGGGCCGTCTCCCAACCGGACGTTCGGTGGACGCCAGGTGAACACCACCATCGCGACCCCCGAACCCGTCCAACAACTACGTCCCTTTACACGGCCTTGTCCATGATCGACGGCGACCTTCTCTGGACCAATTAGGAGGGCATCGATGGGCCGACGCGACTTGCTGACCGAAGACGAACGGCGCGCGCTGTTCGGCGTGCCCGACGGGCACGAGGCTTTGGTCCGGCACTACACGCTTTCCCGCGCTGATCTCGATCTGGTGCGCGCGCGGCGCGGCGACGCGAACCGGCTCGGGATGGCGGTTCAGCTCGCGCTGCTCCGCCATCCCGGGTTCGGCTTCGCGGTCGAGTGCGCACCGTCTGGGCTGGTTGCATTCATGGCCGCGCAGATCGAGGTACCGCCGTCCGCTTTCGCCGATTATGGCACGCGCGAGCAGACCGTGAACGATCACGCACGCGCGCTCATGGACACGATGGGCGTGCGGCCCTCCGCCGAAGCCGACTTTCTGCCTATGATCGAGGCAGCCGCGCTCGCGGCATGGTCGACCGATCGCGGCGTGCCAATTGCTTCAAGCATCGTCGACGCGCTGCGAGCGGACCGCATCCTGTTGCCCACGCTCGGTCGCCTCGAACGCGCCGGAATCGCGGGACGGGCGCGCGCACGGATGCGGACCTACGCCGCGCTGCTGGACTTAACCTCGCCCACTCAGCTCGGACGACTGGATGCCCTGCTCGAGGTGGGCGAGAAGGGTGTCACTCCGCTCGCCTGGATGCGCGAGGTCGCGACCGCGCCCAAGGCCGACAATGTCCGGGGCCTGCTCGACCGGCTGAACTTTGTGCGAGGCATTGGCATCGCCGCCGACGTCGCGGGTCGCGTTCATCCCGATCGGTTCCGGCAGCTTGTCCGCGAAGGTCGCGTCTCCTCGGCGCAGCTTCTGAGTAGCTACACCACCGCGCGGCGGCGCGCGACGCTCGCGGCCTTGCTGATCGACCTCGAAGCGCGGCTGACCGACGCCACGCTCGACATGGCGGACCGGATGATTGGCGGCAGCTTCACGCGCGGCGGCAATGCCAAGAAGCGCATCTACGCCGCGACGACCCGCGACGTCGGCCGCTTGATGGCCATGTTCCACCGCACCATCGACGCGCTCGGCTCGGCGCAGGAGGGCAATGTCGATGCGTTCGTCGCGGTCGACCAGGCGGTGGGCTGGGACAAGCTGCTCCGCGCGCGGCCCGAGGTCGCCGCGATCGCCGAACTCGCCGAAGAAGATCCGCTCGTGCGCGCCGCCGATCGCTGGGTGACGCTGCGCAAGTTTGCACCCGCGTTGCTGAAGGCGGTCGATTTCAAGGCGACGCGCGGCTCGGGATCGACGCTGGCGGCAATTGACACCCTTCGCGAAATGAACCGCTCGGGCAAGCGCGAGGTGCCGAAAGATGCGCCTATGCCGTTCAAGAAGGAGTGGCGCACGCTGGTCGTGCAAGGCGGCAAGATCGACCGGCGGTTGCCGGCGCGGTCCTTGGCCCAGACGAGCAGGTTGAGGAGCCCGCCGAACACCGGCCGGGTCGCATCGAGCAGCAGCGGCAGCGACCGCCAGTCGATGAACAGATACGCGAGTGCGCCCGGCTTGAGCACCGACAGGGCAGCGATGCAGAACCCGGTGAAGAACGCGCGCAGCGCCCCGTCGTCCATCTCGCCTGAGCCCTGAACAAACTCGCGGTGCGGCCGGCTGGTGACGAACCCCTTGACTGTACAGCCGTACGGCGGATCGGCGATCAGGACCGCGACCGACTTTCCCGCGATCAGCCCGGCAATGACATCGGCGCTCGTCGCATCGCCGTGACCGACACGGTGACGGCCGAGCTGCCAGATGTCGCCGGGTCGGGTAGGATCGGCGGTCGCAGGATCAGTGACACCGACCTTGTCATTGCCGGACCCAGCGTTCTCCGCCACGCCCGCGTCGTGGGCGGCGGCTTCTGCTGCTGCGGCTGCTGCGGCCAGAGCGCCCTCCCCTGCCGCGACGATGCGGTAGGTGCCCTCGCCGCTCTTGCGGGTCTCGCGGACGATACTGCGGCCCTTCTTGCGCAGGCCCGAGAGGAACGCCCGCAGGCTGTGTGGCTGCCAGTCGGTCGCCGCGATCAGCTCGGCCGGGGTCGCCCCCTTGGCGCGGAGCAGCAGCTTGATGACCGTGTCGGACTTGGTCGCGGTCTTGGCTGCGGACTTGATCGGCGGCG
The DNA here is from genome assembly GCA_025359685.1 of Sphingomonadaceae bacterium. Lineage (GTDB taxonomy): Bacteria > Pseudomonadota > Alphaproteobacteria > Sphingomonadales > Sphingomonadaceae > Novosphingobium. Next base: position 10,934 of record JANYEY010000056.1, read on the forward strand.
GCGGTGGTGCGACTGCGGCGTCGCCCGTTGTGGCCGGGGGCGGCGCATCGGCGGGCTTGGCACGGCAGGTGTGCGTCGGCTTGACCCCTGCGGCAGCTGCTGCGGTCGTGGTGTCGTCGGTCGTCATGGTCGGTCTCCATGGGAGCGAGCACACCAGCGTGCCACGCCTCCCACGAGCCGAAGCCCCGGGGATCGCAGGGTCCGGGGCCGGTCGTCGCCGGCAATGCTGCCTGCGACTCACGACCTGACCAACGCTCCGTTCGGCAGCACAGTCCAGTCGGAAGCGACGTCCGACACCAGCTTCATCGAGCAGCTGGCGATGATGGCCGGACGGCGTGACTGGTCGGCTCTACCCTCGTTGATTATGACGTTGGTATTGCAGCTAGTGGAGCACCAGCCGTGACGCTCAAGGACTATCTCGGCATCATCGACAATGGCCTAAAGCAGCTGTTCGACCGCAAGGCCGTCGACCCGGCCAAAGCACGCCGTCCGCTCATCCGCGGCATCGACCGGACGCTGGCGCAGTTCGCAGCCGGGTCGCCCGGCACGCCGACCGGATGGTACAGGATTAGGAACGGCGTCGTCGCATTGACGGTCAAGGTCGGTAGCGACACGTTCACGATCAACGGGGCCGCGACCAACCACCTCCCGGCCGATCGGTTCGCCGAGTTCCTTGCGGCATGCGCGCTGCGGTCGACGCGGGCGCGTTCGACGCCGAGCTGGCCAACCACGGCCACGGCGATGCTGCGGTAACGGTCACGAAGCGGAAGTCGCCCGATTTCGCCCGAGGCTGCGAAGGCGCGCGGGATCAAGGCTGCGGTGTCGCGTAAGGCTAACCGAGAAAAGATGTCGACGGCATCCAAACGATAGCTGCCGGGAACCTGCGGCAGTGTCGCGGCGATGCGCCCGAGCATCGTCGGACGGGAACGGACCGCACCTTATGCGCGTCGCGGCTGTCACCATGGCCACCGCCAACATCTCATCCGATGCACCCCGGCTCTGGCAGCCGCGGCGGGTGCTGATCACGCGCTCGGCGCGCGCGTTTGCGCACGGCAGGGCGATCGCAGCACGCGCCGGTGAGGCCGGCGTTTCCGTCGTCGAGCTGGCCGGCGACCGGCTCGAACTCGATCTGCCCGACGATCCCCGACGCGCCTATGCCGCAGCCAAGGCGACCCTGGCGGTGGTCGTCGCCCCGCCCGGCAAGCTCCGTCTCCAGCCAATCGCTCCGAGCGCCGACTGGCGGGTCGACCTCGCCGAAGGTTGTCCGGCGCACTGCAGCTACTGCTATCTGGCGGGATCGCTCAAGGGACCGCCGATCACCCGGGTCTACGCCAATCTCGAACAGATCGCCGATGCCCTTCCCGCCTATCTCGGCCGCGGCACGGTCACTTCGCGCAGCGTCGCCCGCGCTGCCGAAGGGACCACATTCGAGGCGTCGTGCTATACCGACCCGCTGGCCATTGAGCATCTGACGGGATCGCTGTCGGCGCTGATCGCCGCGTTCGGTCGCTGGCACGCCGACGTCCAGCTGCGGTTCACGACCAAGTTCGCCGCGGTCGAGCCGCTGCTCGCACTCGATCACGGCGGCCGCACGCGGATGCGCGCGTCGCTCAACCCGCTGCGGTTCGCCCGGTTCGAGGGCGGTACCGCGCCCGTCGCGGAGCGGCTACGCGCGCTGCGTCGAATGGCCGACGCCGGCTATCCGATCGGACTAACCATCGCGCCGATCATCGCCGCCGACGGTTGGAAGGAAGCCTATACCGCGCTGATCGCCGACGCCGCGCGCGTCCTTGACGGCGCCCCCGGCGATCTGACCGTCGAACTCATCACCCACCGGTTCACTGCCGGATCGAAGGCCGTGCTCGAGAGCTGGTACCCGGGCTCGGCCCTCGACCTCGGCACCACCGGTCGCAGCGAGAAGCGGACCAAGTTTGGGGCGGTCAAGCACGTCTACGACGCATCGACGATGCATCGCCTGCGTGAGCTGTTCACGACCGAGATCGCCCGGATGCTGCCGCAGGCGCGGATCCTCTACTGGACCTGATCATAGAAAGAGTGGTGGAAAGCAGACGGTCTGCTTCTGGCGATGGCGAACGCAATAGCTGCCGGTCGGTCCGTCGCGCCTCGTCGTGGCGGCTGATGCAGCAGCCTG
>JANYEY010000011.1 GCA_025359685.1 Sphingomonadaceae bacterium
ATGAAGGCGGCGGCCTCAGCCTCGAACCGCAGCAGGTCGGCACGCATCTGGGCAGGGTCGTCAAGCTGGTCGCACCAGGTGCGCAAGGCTGCGGCGCGGATCACCTGGTGCACAAGAACGTCGACTGGCATGGCGAGCGAATCCGGCCACAAGGCACCAAGAGCTTCGAGATCGGGCGCGTTGATCGCCTCGCCTGCGGCGACTGCCTTGAGCGCCTTATCCAGAGGCATGGCCGATGGTCCCAGCGCGGCGACACACAGCGCGGTGTGGGTGTCGTCGGGATCCACGGCATAGCGCAGGGCAAAGCTGGCAGCCTGCACAATGCGGCTCCGCCACCACCCGCCATCGGCCACGCGCACCGGCAGTCCCAGCGTCCGCAGTGCCGAGGCATATGAAGTGCACTGATTGTGCGAATAGCACAGAACGGCGATGTCGCGGGGCTCCAGTGGGCGCGGTTGATTGGTGTGGCGATCCTTGATGACCACGCCCTCTTCCAGCAGCGACTGGATGCGCTCGGCCATGAAATGATGAGGTTTGCCGCCATTACGTGCGCCGCGCTTCTGCGCCAGTTGCAGAACCTCCAGCGCTGTTTCAGCTCCCTCCTCCTGCGTCGGGGCCAGTGGCGCATAGGCATCACCAAAAAGGCACGGTCCCAGCGCGTTGACGAAACCCATGATGCGCGGGTCAGAGCGCCAGTTGCGGTCGAGCGGGCTGGTCTCGAACTGTTCAGTCAGCGCTGTTGTCAGGCGCGGGTCGGCCCCCTGAAAACCCATGATCGCCTGCTTGGTGTCCCCCACGATCAGCGCGCGCTTGGCCTGCCGCGCCAAGGTCCAGAGGAAGGTGAACTGGATCGGGTTGGTGTCCTGGAACTCGTCGACGATGACGCAGTCGACTTCCTCCATGATCGCCGCCAGAACCGCCGGATTATCGCGGAGCAACTGGGCGGCATTGGTCACCATGTCCGAATAGTCGATGACTCCAAGGCGCCGCTTGCGGGCCTCGTAATCAGCCATGGCGCTTTGCGCGCCCCCGACCAGCGCGCGGGCATGAGCAACGGCGTCCGCCAATGGGCCAGGATGACGCTCCAGTTTGTCTGCGGCGGCCATCACGGCATCGGCCAGCTCGTCATAGCCGTCGGGCGTGGCGCTGCCCCGCATCGACTTGCGCAGCGAGCGCAGCCTTTGCCAAAGTTTCCAGTCCTTCTCATCTGCCGCGAACATTCGTCCGGCAGCGCGAAGGTCGTTGTAATTGGAACGGAAGGCATCCTTGGCGGTCTTGCTGGTCGCGGTGTCGGCAAGGCTGCGAGGAAAGGCTTCCAGCAGCGTGCGAACCGCGGCCTTCAGCCCCTCGTCCAGCGTCTCGCCGTTGAGCGAGGGCGCGCCATAACCCTCGCGGATCGAGGCCTCGACGTGATCGGCCATCGCCGGATCATCCCCTCGCGGCCCCAGCGTGCGCAACAGGCCGATCACGCCGAGCAGCGTGGCGCGAAAGCTGTCCTCCGCCGTGTCGTCGGACACGATACTACCGCGATAGCCGTAAGCCCCAAGGTTACGCGCCAGTTCATTCAGCGCGTCATTTTCCTCGATGGCGCGTCGGATCAGCAGATCCTGCTCATCCTCGGCGATCAGGCGCAACTGGGGCGAAGCTCCGCTGGCAAAGGCATGTTCTACCAGCAGGCGTCGCCCCAGCCCGTGTATGGTTGAGACATAGGCGCGGTCCACCGACAGGGCAGCATTCAGATTGCCATCGGCGATCAGCGCGGCTCGAATGCGCTGACGCAATTCGCCCGCCGCTGCCTCGGTGAAGGTGACCGCCAGAATGCGCTCGGGTCGCACCAGCCCATCGCGCACCCATTGGGTAAGCGTGGTCTGGATATGGTGGGTCTTGCCGGCGCCGGCACCAGCGGGAACGATCGAAAGCTCAGTCATGGGCAATGTCCGCTAGGTCAACGGAAGGTGCGTCATCGTCGCGCATGAAGGCGCTCACGAGCGGGCTGTCATCAAGGGCATAAGTGCCCAAGGACGCCTCCTTCTGGAAATACCCGGCGTCGGCAGTGTTGTTCAGGTCAATCCGTCCAGCCTTGAGCGCCTCGAAGCGGGCCTTCACGAGGGCTATGGCGTTCCGGGCGATGTCCCCCTCGATCACCTCGACATGATCGTCGTCTATCCCTATCGCGCCATTGATCAGCACCGCGCCATCATTGAGCGTGTGATAGGCGACTGCGGGCAGGCCGTCCCAAGCGGTCAGCGCCTCGGCAATGCGGAGGACGCCTTCGCTGCTTTTCTCACTCACGCGCACATCCATGCGGCGATAGAGATCGACCTGGAGGTCATAGCCCTTGTTCAGCCGTTGGCGGCGCGTTCCCGAACTGCTTTTCTTGTAGTCTACCACCACCGGCTGACCATCGGGCAGGCGCAGCAGGCAGTCCGCCTTGCCATGGACCGGATGGCCCAGCAGATTGCCCTCAAGCCAGAATTCATTGCCGACAATCTCGGCCCCCAGCGAGTGCAGCACGCGCGACCAGTGTTTGGCCGAGGCGGTGATTTCTGATTCCAGCGCCAGACGCTCAAC
>JANYEY010000014.1 GCA_025359685.1 Sphingomonadaceae bacterium
GCTTCAAGCTCTAGCCTGCCGTCGGCGCCCGGGTCCAGCCTTGAACGGCGCGGACCGCCCACCATCTATGCGGGGATGACCGATAACCTCACCCCCAAAGCCATTGTCGCCGCGCTTGATGAACATATCATCGGACAGCGAGACGCGAAGAAAGCCGTCGCGGTCGCCCTGCGCAACCGGTGGCGCCGCCAGCGCCTTTCGCCCGAATTGCGCGACGAGGTGACCCCCAAGAACATTCTGATGATCGGGCCAACGGGCTGCGGCAAGACCGAGATCAGTCGGCGTTTGGCCAAGCTCGCCGAGGCGCCGTTCGTCAAGGTTGAGGCGACCAAGTTCACCGAGGTCGGCTACGTCGGCCGCGATGTCGAACAGATCGCCCGCGACCTGGTCGAGGAAGCAATCCGGCTCGAAAAGGACCGCCGCCGCGAGGCTGTGCGTGAAGCCGCCGAGAAGGGCGCGATGGACCGGCTGCTGAAGGCCTTGGTCGGCGATGGCGCCTCTGAAGCGACCCGCGAAAGCTTTCGCCAGCGCATCCGCGAGCACGCGATGGACGAAACCGAGATCGAGATCGAGGTTGAGGACACCCCCGCCGGCGGCTTCGAGATCCCCGGAATGGGCGGCGGCGTGGGGATGATCAACCTCTCCGACATGATGTCGAAGGCGATGGGCAAGCAGGCGCTCAAGCGGCGCAAACTGAAGGTCCCTGATGCCTGGGCCAAGCTGGTCGAGGAAGAAGCCGACAAACGCATGGACCAGGACGACGTCAACCGCGTCGCGCTGGCCAATGCCGAAACCAACGGCATCGTGTTCATCGACGAGATCGACAAGATCGCGGTATCGGACGTGCGCGGCGGCTCGGTCAGCCGCGAGGGCGTGCAGCGCGACCTGCTGCCACTGATTGAGGGCACCACGGTTGCCACCAAATACGGGCCGATGAAGACCGACCACGTTCTGTTCATCGCCAGCGGCGCGTTCCATGTCGCCAAGCCCAGCGACATGCTGCCCGAACTGCAAGGCCGCCTGCCAATCCGGGTGGAACTGACTGCGCTGAGCGAAGACGACTTCGTCCGCATCCTCAGCGAAACCCGCGCCAACCTGGTCTCGCAATACCAGGCCTTGCTGGCGACCGAGAAGTTGACCGTCGAGATCACCCCCGAAGCGATCCGCGCGGTCGCCCGCATCGCCTGTCAGGTCAACGAAGCGGTCGAGAACATCGGCGCGCGGCGTTTGCAGACGGTGATGGAAAAGCTGCTCGAAGAGCTGAGCTTCGAAGCCGAAGACCGCGCCGGTGAGACGGTGACGGTGGACGAGGCCTATGTGCAGGACCGGCTCGGCGGGTTGGCCCGCGATACCGATCTGTCGAAATATATCCTCTAGGCCAGCTCTGGCGCAGGATCGAATGCCAGCAGACGCTCGAACAATGGGCGGGTGAGCAGCAGGACCAGTCCTGCGCCGGCGCAAATCGCAGCGACAATCAGCCAGAACGAGCTGGCGGGAATGCGCTCGTACAGCGCGCCCATTCCGCCCGAGACCATGCTGCCCGCGGCGATTGACAGCGAGTTGACCCCCATCAGGGTGCCGCGCCAGCTATCGGGTGATCGCGTGGCGAACAGCGCGGTGGATACCGGCGCGAACCACACCCAGCCAAGGTTGGAGACGAGGTGGAACAGCACCGGTATGATCAGCGAGGCCTTGCCGCCCGCGCCCGGGACGATCGGCGCGAACGCGAGCAGCGCGACCCCGGCACCGAAGATTATCATGCCCGCAGCCATCTTGCCCAGCGGCATCGGCTCGCCGCCGGCCTTGGCCATGCGCCCCCAGGCCCATAATGAAGCGAAGGTAAGCACCGTCGGCGCAAGGCCATCGAGCGACTGCATCCACGGTACCGGCACCGCGAACCCACCGAGGTTCATATCGACATGATCACGCAGCCAGACGTTGTAGATGTTCCACACTTGGGCCTGGGCGATCCAGAAGCACACTGCGAACGGCCAGATCAGCAGCAGCCCCGCTATCCGGCGCCGTGCTGCAGGGTCGAGCTTTTGCCGGGTTGCGACAACCGCACTGGCCGGTAGCCGCGCTTGCGGCGGCAGGTACTTGCCGCCCCACAAGTAGACGACGAGCCCGATCAGCATGCCGAACCCCGCGACGCCGAACCCGGCATGCCAACCCCACACCGCCGCGACCGCCCCGCTGACGATCGGCGCGATGAAGCCGCCGATGCTGACGCTCATCCCGTAATACTGGAATGCGTTGATCTCGCGCTGGTCGCCCGGTTGGTAGAGCGAGCGAACCTGTGCACCAAGGTTGCCGCGCAGCAAGCCCGCACCGAGCATCAGAAACACGAGAGCGAACAGGAACGTGGCGTCGAACGTCATGCAGAAATGGCCCAGCGTCATCAGTCCCGCGCCAAGGCCGACCGCCAGCCTTCGCCCGGTCAGCTTGTCACCGATCAGTCCGCCCAGCAGCGGCAACCCGGTCACGAAGGCGAGGTAAAGGCCGAAGGTCTGAGTAGCGATCACCGTATCGCTGAGCGGCCCGACCACTGCTTCGAGCGCGCGGCGGTAAGCTCCAAAGCCCAGAATCGATGCGGTGCGACCGCGATCGAGCAGCAAGTCGCCGGTCATGTAGAGCACCAGCATCGCCTGCATGCCGTGAAACGAGATTCGGTCCCACAGTTCGGTTCCGGCCAGAACCCACAGTCCGGGCGGTTGGCCTAGCACGTCCTTGTCGCGCGATATCGTTGCCGGCGGCGATGGGTCCGCTTCGGTCACGCTGTTCCCCCCAGTTTGCCGACCCGCCGCAGGTGGTGGGGCAATTCGGGGGTGCCTGCAAGCGATTGCTCAAGAATGGCAAATTGCGTAGGACGCGGCGATGCAGACCCCCGACGACAAGCCGATCTACCGCCTCCTCACCGGCAAGGACGACCGCGCCTTCTGCGAGCGGGTGTCCGAGGCACTGGAGCAGGGCTGGCGGCTCTATGGCTCGCCGACCCTCGCCTGGGACGAGGAAGCTGGCGCGATGAAGGTGGCTCAGGCGGTGGTTTGGGGCGAAGCCGACGTGGTCAAGCGCTGAGCCGGGACGGCGCGGCTGGGATCGGTCACGCGGTCGAAGGTCTGCACATAATCCGGATGCTCGGTCCCCATCAGCTTGTCCCACCAAGTGAAGTAGAACCCGTAATTGTGGTTGAAGCTGGTGCCATGGTGCATGTCATGGTGCGTGGTGGTGGTGATCCACCCCAGCAGCGGATGGCTCGCCCAGCCGCGCGGGTGCAGTTCCAGCCCGGCGTGGCCCATCGCATTGCGCACAATCATTACTGCGAGGAAGGCGAAGACCACCGCGAACGGGGTGGCCACCAGTGAAAACCATACCGGCATGAACAGATACATCATTGCGGCTTCGGGAATGGCAAAGCTGTAGGCGGTCCACGCCGTGGGGGTGATGGTCAGGTGGTGAAAGCGGTGAAAGCTGCGGTAAAGCGGCCTGGTGTGCATTGCCCGGTGGCTCCAATAGAACCAGGTATCGTGCGCCAGCACCATCGCTGCCAGGTATCCGCAAAAGGCCAGCGGCGTCACCGCGCCGCGGTACTCAAGGAAATAGCCGTGGCGAAACGCCCAGACGGTTGGTACCGCCAGCACGGTATAGACCGCCACAGTGCGCGCGGCGGCGAGCACTTCGCGGATGAAATCGGCGCGGCTGGCCTCGCGGCGCTGGATCTTGCGGCTGGCCCAGCGGGTCTGGCGGAGCAGCCAGACGATCCCGGCAATCAGCGATGCCGCGATCAAGTAGCGGGCCATGTCGAACAGGAAACTGCCGACCATCATATTCTGGGCGGTCTGCAGCAATGTGGTTGGTTTATCCATCGGGGGAGCCTTTCGATTCGGAACGGCCCATTGATGCCGGAGCGGTTTCATCCCGGCTCCGCCGATTTCGATTGCGGCTAGCCGATTTCGGAATCAGCCAGTGCCCGCGCGCGGTATTCGCTCGGCGTCATGCCCTCGCAGTCGCGAAAAGCGCGGTTGAAGGGGCCAAGCGAACCGAACCCCGCATCGAGCGCGATGGTCAGGATCGGGACTTCACGCTGGGCCGGGTCGGCCAGCGCCCCCTTTACTTCAGCAAGGCGGTAGGAATTAAGGAACTGCGCGAAATTACGGTGGCCCAACGCGCGATTGATCAAGCGGCGCAGGCGGTATTCCTGTTCGCCCAGCCGCGCAGCGAGCACGGCGATGGTCAGGCCCTCATCGCGGTGCGGCTTTTCTTGCTGCATGATGTGTCGCAGCCGGTCGGCGAGCGGATCGTCGCTTGGCAGCGCGTGAGATAGGTTGCTCACTTTAAGGCTGGCCCCGAACAGATCGCTTTGGCGCGCCGCAAACATCGCGGCGCAGAACCCCAAGGTGATGAACACCGTGCTGCTGCCGATCAGCGAAATGATTGCGTGCGGTGCGCCGCCCCCATAAACCGCCGGTTCGGCAATTCCGATTACAACTACATAAAGACCGACTGCGAGTATCAGCCAGAACCGCAGCCGCCGCCTGCTCTCGATCAAATCGCCCGCGCGCCCGCGCCAGGCGTGCCACAACCCGGCTGCGGCAAAGGCCAGCATACCCAGCCGGAACAATGCTGCGGTCGCCACATTCAGCACCCCGCCCGTGCCAAAGGTCAGCTGCATCACCAGCATATTCAGCACCGACAAGCCCACCAGCAGCAGATCGCGCCGCTCGATCCGAGTGCGGTCTTCGAACCAGGTCTTGGCGAACAGCCAGAACAATCCCGGGGTCGATCCAGCCGCGAGCGAGAACCACAATCCGTTCGGGGTGGGCCGCTCGGACCAGCCAGCCGTCACCACCACATAACAGACGATCCCCGCACTCATTGCCATTGCGCAGCGCGCCGCCAACATGCTGCGGCTGTCGCGCCACAGCAGCCACGACCATAGCGCGAGCAAGGCCAGCGTACCGCCGCGGGCGAGCAGTTCCAGCTCGTGCCAACTCATTCCGCCGCTTCCACCACGTCTTCCACCTCGTTGGCTTGCCGGTTCCACATGTCGGCGTAAAGCCCGTCATGGCGCAGCAGCTCGGCATGGCTGCCGCTCTCCGCCAGCAATCCGTTATCAAGCACGAAAATCCGGTCGGCATCGGCCACGGTCGAGAGCCGGTGCGCGATCGACAGCGAGGTCCGCCCGGTGCTGATACTGTGCAGCGTGGCGAGGATGTCCTGCTCGGTCCGTGTGTCGAGCGCGCTGGTTGCCTCGTCGAGCAGCAGGATCGGCGGGTTCTTGACCAGCGTCCGCGCAATCGCGACGCGTTGCTTTTCGCCGCCCGACAGCTTCAATCCGCGCTCACCCACTTCGGTATCAAAGCCTTGCGGCAGCCGCGTGATCAGGTCGGTCAGTGCCGCCCCGCGCGCCGCCGCTTCGATATCTGCCTGCCCCGCACCGTCGCGGCCATAGGCGATGTTGTAACCGATGGTGTCATTGAACAGTACCGAATCCTGCGGGACGATCCCCACTGCCGCGCGCAAGCTTTCCTGCGTCACCTCGCGGATATCCTGCCCATCGATCAGGATGCGGCCCGACCATGGGTCATAGAAGCGGAACACCAGCCGCGCGATCGTGCTCTTGCCAGCGCCCGATGGGCCGACCACTGCGACTTGCGATCCGGCGGGCACTTCGAAGCTGAGACCCTGCAGGATCGTGCGATCAGGCTCGTACCCGAACACCACATTGTCGAACACCAGCGTCGGGCGGTGGATCACCAGTGCCGGCGCGCCGGGCGCGTCCTGCACCTCAACCCGGGTATCGATCAGTTCGAACATCGAGGCCATGTCGATCAGCCCCTGGCGGATCGTGCGGTAAACCATGCCGAGCATGTCGAGCGGGCGGAACAGCTGGGTGAGATAACCCTGCACGAAGACCAGCTGCCCGGCCGAATAGCGCCCTTCGGCCCAGCCCTTGACGGTGAAAGCCAGCGCGCCCGCCATCAGCAGGTTGGTGATCGCCGCCTGCGCGATGTTGAGCAGCGCAAGGCTGTTCTCGCTCTTCACCGCGGCGTCAGCATAGGCGCGGGTCGCGCGGGTATAACGGTCTGCCTCGCGCCGTTCGGCGGCGAAGTATTTCACCGTCTCGTAATTGAGCAGCGAATCGACCGCACGCGACAACGCGTGCCCGTCGAGCCGGTTCATGTTTTCGCGCAAATGCGTGCGCCATTCGGTGATCGTGCGGGTCGCCCAGATATAGGCGACCACTGCGATCGCGGTCGCCACCACCAGCGTCCAGCCGAACTTGACGTAGAAGATCGCCGCGGTCCCGGCGAGCAGGATCACCGTGGGGGCGATGTTGAACAGCAGGAAATAGAGCATCGTGTCGATGCTTTTGGTTCCGCGTTCGATCACCTTGATCACCTCGCCGGTGCGCCGCGCGAGGTGGAAGCGCAGGCTCAGGCGGTGGAGCTGGACGAAAACGTTCTCCGCCAATTGCGCGGTCGCCTGCTGGCCAACCCGCTCGAACACCAGGTTGCGCAGGTTGTCGAACACCACGCCCGAAAGCCGCGCGGCGCTGTAGGCCAAGACATAGAGCATGGCGAAAGTGGAAACGCGCGGGGTGATGCTGCCCATCGCGTCGACCGCCATGCCGAGCAGCGCCGGCATGGTGAACTGCAAGGCCATCGACAAGGCGATGAAGCCCAGCGCGATGACAATGCGCGCTTTCAGCCCCGGCTGGTCTTTCGGCCAGAGGTAAGGAATGAACCGCCGCAGCGTGCCCCAGCCTTCGTGTCGTACTGCACGTGTCGTATCGTTCGCTGCTTCGGCCATCGCCTCCATGTAGGGCGGGGGCGGGGAAATGCAAAAGGGCTCAGGATGAACGGTTTGGGGAAGCTCGTTGGTATAGCGAATGTCTGCCTTCGAATCCGCAAATTTTCCTACATCGCCGCGAACTGACATGCAGGTCTCCGCCCCTGCGAGCGACGCGAGGAATGACGATGCAGCAGCCCTTCAAATACGCGGCGGCGAGCGCAGCAAGCGGAGCCCAAGGTCACGTTCCGCACCCGCAAGGGGACAATGCAGTTTTTTCGCTCAGGACAGTGGTCCAAGCGGTCCACCAAGAGCCTGACCTACTTTCCGGCAGGCCGGCGCACCCCCTGCGGCAGGTCGAAATAGATCCGGCGGGTCGAAAAATCGATCGCGATGCGGTCAAGCGCGCGCATGTCGCGCATGCCGAGGAACAGCGCGGGCTTGACTGCGAGGCCGAGCTTTTCGAACGGTGGGGCATCGGCATAGGCAATCACCAGGTTGCCGAAGTTCATGTCGTCGATCTTGAGGTCGTTGGCAAAGCCAAGGTCAGCGGTGATTTCCTGGCCGGTCACGCTGCGCAGCACCATCGTGCCGCCGCCGTGCTTCTTGGCCAGCGCGTTCTGCAACACCCGGTTGCCGATCGAGTATTCGGCGCCGGTATCGATCACCACGTTGACCCTGATCCCGTCGATCGTGGCATCGGTCATGATCAGCTGGCCCGACCGGCGCCGGGCGGTGACCACGATCTCGTAACCCTTGTTGCCGCCCAATGCCTTGGCATCGTCAACCGCGATCAGGCCATTGCGGAAATCGATCTGGACCCGCTGCCCTTGCAGGCTGTCGAGCCCGAGGATCCCTTCGGCGCCAATGTCGTCGCCCGCCAGCAACGGCGCGAGCAGGCCATAGAAACTGCGTTGGCCAAGATCGATCTGGTCGACCAGCACGCTATCGACCTCCGTGATTCCGGCAACCCCGATCAGGTGCACCTTCTTGCTGGGGCGCAATTCGAGCCGCCCCGCGAGTGCAATGCTAAGCACGGTGTTTTGCGCGCCGGTATCGATCAGGAAGCGGAACGGGCCTTTTTCGCCAACGCGCACTGGCACGGTCATCCGGTCATGCTGGTCGGTCTTGATCGCCAGGACATCGACTGTAGTTGCGGGCTGTGCGCCCTCTTGCCCGGCGAGCAGCGAGAAGGTCGCCGCAAGCGGGATCAGGGCCGCGATCAACGGGTGCATCGGCATGGTGGTATCCTCTCCGCTGCCGACACTATCACGTTTGCCGAAATTCCAATCATGCGGCTTGGGCGCGGTGTTCGCACTTGGTTAACGCGGCTTTGCTATGCGCAGGGGATGGATACGCTGGCCGACCGGGCAGTGCGCAGATTGCGCGAGCTGCATTTCAACCGCACGGTCCGTGCGGTGCTGGATGCGCCGCCCGTGCGCGCGGGCGATGACGGTGTGGTGATCTTCTCGATGATCGGGACCCGGGTGCTGCTGCCATATCTGGTGGCGGCGAAGTCGCTCCACGCGCGGCTCAGGCGCGGGCGGTTTGCGATCCTCGACGATGGGACGCTGACCGCTGCCGACAAGGCGGTGCTGGCGGCTCACCTCGATTCGCCCGAGATCCGCAGTATCGCTGGCGTCGATGTCGGCCAGTGCCCGCGCGGGGGGTGCTGGGAACGGCTGCTGACCCTGCTCGAACTGCGCCGCGACAACTATGTGATCCAGCTCGATTCGGACACGGTAACGCTCGGCCCGGTGGACGAGATTGCGGCAGCGATCGATGCGGGCCGCGACTTTACCCTGCGCGGTGAGGCCAGCTCGGCCTGGCTTCCCGTATCGGCCTTCGGCGCTGGGCATTTCGCCTTGCCGGCCGGGGCCCACGTGCAGATGCAGATCGAAGCGCGGATGGCCGGGGTTGCGGGCGTGGCTGGCGGTCTGTCGCATTATGTCCGCGGCTGTGCCGGATTTGCCGGGTTCGCTCCGGGCGGGCCGGGCCGCGAGCTGGCCGACCGGTTCAGCGCGGCTGCCTCGGCGGCGCTGGGCGCCGAAGTCTGGGCGCAGTGGGGCAGTGAGCAGGTCATGTCGAACCTCTATATCGCCAACGAAGGCGACCCGGTGTTGCTGCCCTACGGCCGCTACCTCAACTTCTGGAACGAACCGATCTCAAGCGAGGCCGCGTTCGTGCATTTTGTCGGGACGTTCCGCTATCACGGCGGGGCCTATGCCGCTGCCGCACGCAGGGCCTTGGCCGAATTGGCTCCGACCGAACGCCGCGCCGCTTAGCGCTTCAAGACAAGGTCGGTCAGCTCGCGCAGCCGGCCTCGCGCGAAGGCCAGCATCCAGCCGCCATAGATGATCCCGCCAGTGCCGACCTCGAGGCTCAGCCGGACCAGCGCGGGCATTGGCGGCAGCACGCGCTCGAGCACGGTGACACCCAGCGCCATTGCCAGCGCGCCCAGCGCTGGCGGCAACAGCGCATCCTTGATGTCGCGCGCCCTGACCCCGATCAGCGGCATGATCCACGCGGCCGAGATGATCGTGAGCAGCGGGTAGGCGACCAGCCAGCTCGCCGCGATCCCCGGTGCGCCCCAGTGCACGCCGACCATATAGCACAGCGGCATCAGCACCGCGCCGAGCACCGCCGAGCGGGTGGTCACGCGCGGATGGCCGCAGGCGTTGGCAGCGGGTCCGAACAACACGTGTAGTGTCATGAACGGCATCGCGATGCACAGCAGCTGGACGATCGGGGCTGAAGCCATCCACTTGTCGCCGAGCATGACCTTGACCGCCGGGTAAGCCACCGCAGCAAGACCCAGACAGAACGGCAGGGCGATCGTCATGATCACCCGCACCGATTTGAGGAACCCGGCGGCCACCGCGCTCAGGTCATCCTGGATCTGCGCATAAGCCGAAAAGGCAACTTCGTTGAGCGGCGGCACCACCTTGGTCACGAAAATCTGCGAAAGGAACAGCGCGGTGGTATAGAAGCCCAGCTCGTGCGGCGCGAAAGTCCGCCCGGCCACGATGATGTCTGACTGGGTCTGCATGAACCAGAAGATCTGCCCAGCCATGATCGTCCCGCCAAAGCCTGCCAGCGCACGCGCACCTCGGAAATCGAAGCTCGGCCACATCCACGCCTTCGCCACGGTGATCGTCCCGAGCGCGCGGCTGGCAAACATCGCGAAAGGCGCGGCGACCAAAGTCCACACGCCCAGTCCGGCCAGTGCGCAGCCCAGCGCAGTCGCAGCGCTAAGCAGCGCTGAGATCACGTTGACCTGCGCCTGACGGCGGAAGTCCATCGCCCGGCTGAGTACCGCGTAGCCCAGCGCCTGAAACGGGTTGGTCAGGTAGATCAGCGCCTGCACCCGCAGCATGTCGGCGATGATCGGCTGGCGGTAATAGGCCGCCACCAGCGGCGCGAGGAGGATCTGCAGCACGGTGAGCGCCACGTTGACCACGATGAGCAGCCCGAACAGCTGGCGCAGCTGCTCCTTGCCGCTTTCGCGCTGGGCGATTGCGGCATTGGCAAAGCCATAGCCGTTGAGCAGACCGAACAATACCAGCACCACGCTGGTCATTGCGAACAGGCCGTAGTCGGTGGGACTGAGAATCCGGATGACCATGAAGGTCGAGGCCCAGGCGACCAGCTGGCTGAACACCTGCGTGCCCGAGCGCCAGATCACCGCGCTGCGGACCTGGCTGCGCAGTTTGCCGTCGTTGCCGGTTGCGGCGGTGATGTCGGCGGCGCTCATGCCTGGCCACCCGTCAGAACGGCCGCCAGCGAAGGCCGCTTGTCCGAACGCGCCCGGGCCGCGCGGCGCCAGCCGAGCATCGGCCGGGCAAGGGCAGGCATCAGGCGCCACAAGGCGAACGACAATGTCCACACCGGCCCTTGCACCCGGCTCCGCACGGCGCGCAGCTCGGCCAGGCCGCGATCGACCTCGCCGCCGGCAATGCGCAGCAGCGCGTGTTCGAAATCCAGCGCGGCGCGGGTTTCCTCGATCATCGCCGCAACCACCGGCTGGACCGGATGATCGGGCGCGAGCCGTGCCTGCGCGCGCTGGTAGACTTGCAAGTTGCCCTGAAGCAGACGCACCTGATCGTCGGTCGCCGAATGCGGCCGCACCCGGTATTCTCCAAGCACGCGGTCGATATAATAGGCGTTGCCGCCCCGCTCGAGCAGGCGGACCCACAGGTCGAGGTCTTCGGAATGGGTCATGCGTTCCTTGAAGCCGCCCACCGCATCGAAATCGGCGCGGCGAAAGGTGGTGCCGATATAGACGCTGAAGCTGCGGTCAATCACGTCGGCCAGGTTGCCGTGCACCCCGTCGCTGCTGCCCTGGCGGGGGCTGAAACACAGTTCCTCGCGCGGGAGGGCGCCGAACAACAGCGCGTTGCAGGTCGCGAAACGAACCTCGGGCCGCGCTTCGAGCAGACCGACCATGCTTTCCAGATAGTCGGGGCGGAACCGGTCGTCGCCATCGAGCAGCGCGATCAGCGGCGCGCTGGTCGCGGCGATCGCGGTATTGCGCGCGGAAGCTACGCCGTGATTGCTCGTGGCGATGAAGCGAACGCGAGGATCGGACAGGAACGGGGCGACTGCGCCGGCAACATCGTCGGGGGCGCCATCGTCGATGACCACGCATTCCCAAGCGGCCAGCGTCTGCGCCTGCAGCGACGCGAGCGCCTCGCCGACAAGATGCGCGACGCCATAGGCTGGCACGATCACGGCAACGCGTGGCATGTGAGTGGAATCAGGGGAGGGTGCGACCTTGGCCATGGCCCAATTCCTATAGCTGCGGGGCGTTAAGCATCGCCTTACGCGGCACGAATCCGTCAAAAAATTACCGATCTCCGTCAAAGGCTGGAAATGAGAGCTCGGCGGCTCGTTTCGCAACCCGCAGATTTCTGCGGCTTTCAGGGCGATTGAAATAAAATTGCAAAAAGGCGTTGACCGACTCAGCAGGTCGCCTTAGAGGCCCATCCACCGGACGGGGTGCTGCGAAACATCGGCACTCAGGACGGTCGCCACATAACACGGACAACAGTCCCCCGGTCTTAAAATC
>JANYEY010000053.1 GCA_025359685.1 Sphingomonadaceae bacterium
GCGAGTCGAACCTCTTGCGACCGCACGCCCGTCAAGATCAGCAGTTCAAGGGCCAGCCGCCCATATGAGGGTTTCCGCTGTAGCGCGACGATGAACGCAGGCAGCGCGACATAGGGCATAGCCTTGCGGTTTTCTGGCGCCTTAACCTGCCGGGGCAGTCCACGGCCGGCTTTCAGGCTACCATTGCCGGACGGCGCCTCAGTCGAGCGCCAGCCCTTCGCATGGGCATAATCAAGCACGGAGCAAATGCGGTTGCGCACCTGCCGGGCGGTTTCTGGGATTTTCTGCCAAATCGGCGTCAAGACCGAAATGATGTCAGCCGCCGTGATGCCGCCGGTCGGAACGGCCCCCAATTTAGGGAACGCATAATTTTCCAAGCTGGCGAGCCATTGGCGCGCGTATGCCGCGCTTTTCCAGCTGCCTTCATTTTCTGCGTGATATTGCTTTGCGGCTTCGCGAAATGTCACCTTGGCAGCGGCCTCGTCCTTTTTCTCCGCAAGCACGTCGCGCCGCTCGATCTTGATCGCCTTGCGATAATGGTTCGCCTTTTCCCGCGCATCGGCCAGCGTCAGCAATTTGGCGCTGCCTAGGCCGTAGTCTGTTCGCTTGCCATCACGTTGCAGCCGCAATTTCCATGCAGCGCCACCGCGCTTGTCCACTTTCAGAAACAGGCCGTCGCCATCCTGATACGTACCAGGATTCGCCAAAGCAGCCTTAACGCCCACCGCTGTCAGTTTGCCCATGCCCTTCGCCCACAATTCCTTCGCCCGCTTCGCGGCATCAAAGTGTGGGCGTAAGTCAATTTGCGCCCACACTTCGCCCACACATGCTTCCGGTTGCAGGCGGTAGGCTGTGACTGTCAGCGAGCCTGTGCGAGCGGTATAGCCTAGAATTTACAAGGTTTCTACGGGATTCGGCGGGTGCCGACGAAGGGGCTGGTGGTGGACAGGGGTGGATTCGAACCACCGTACGCTCTCGCGGGCAGATTTACAGTCTGCTGCCATTAACCACTCGGCCACCTGTCCACACCAGCTTGCCGGCGTCGGGTTGCCCCGCGTTGTGCAGCTCCCAGAAGGAGCCATCCGGCCGAGGAAGCGCGCATTTGGCGAAGGCGCGCGCACCTGTCAATGCCGCAATGGCCGGGCGGCGGGTTGCGGCGGGCAGTTTGGGGCACTAGGACACCGCGGATGAGCGAAATTACCCCCGTCATCTCGGCGACCGGGCTGTACACCCCGCCGGAATCGATCAGCAACGAAGAACTCGTCGCCAGCTTCAACGCTTATGCCGCGGCGTTCAACGCCGACCATGCTGCGACGATAGCCACCGGCGATGTCGCTGAAATGCCGCCCAGCTCGGTCGAATTCATCGAGAAGGCGAGCGGGGTCAAGTCGCGGCATGTGATGAGCAAGCAAAGCCTGCTCGATCCCGCGATCATGGCACCGCGCTGGGATGAACGGCCCAATAATGAGCTTTCGGTGATGGCCGAAATGGGCGTGAAGGCCTGCCGCGACGCGCTTGAACGGGCCGGGCGCGAAGCGGAGGAGGTCGACGCGGTGCTCTGCGCTGCATCGAACATGCAGCGCGCTTATCCGGCGCTGGCAATCGAGATCCAGGATGCATTGGGGATCGAGGGCTTCGCGTTCGACATGAATGTCGCCTGCTCCTCGGCCACCTTCGGCATCCAGACCGCCGCCGATTTCGTCCGTTCGGGCAACGCGCGGTCGGTGCTGGTAGTCAGCCCGGAAATCTGCACCGGCCACAACAACATGCGCAACCGCGATAGCCACTTCATCTTTGGCGATGTTGCCACTGCGGTGCTGGTCGAGGCTAAGGACATGGCGCCAAGCCCGCACTGGGAAATTGTCGGCACCCGCCTGAAGACGGTATTCTCCAACAACATCCGCAACAATTTCGGCTTTCTCAATTGCGCCACACCTGAAACGATCGGCACGCCTGACAAGCTGTTCGTCCAGGAAGGACGCAAGGTATTCAAGGAAGTTGTGCCGATGGTCGCGGCGATGATCGCCGAGCATGCGGCCGACCTCGGGATCGACCCAGCGAGCCTGCGCCGGCTTTGGTTGCATCAGGCCAATCAGGGGATGAACCGCCTGATCGCGCAGCGCGTGCTGGGCCACGAAGCGAGCGAGGATGAAAGCCCGACTGTGCTCGATACCTATGGCAATACCTCGAGCGCGGGATCGATCATCGCCTTCCACAAGCACAATGTTGACCTTGCGGCGGGCGATATCGGGACTATCTGCTCGTTCGGTGCGGGCTATTCCGCTGGAACCGTTTTCGTGCGGAAGGTTTAATCAACATGGCAGGCGATATCCTCGACAACCGCGGGCGCGGTGAAGCGGCCTGGGGTTGGCCCAGCGTTCACCCCGAAGGGCGCAAGTTTGCGCTTGCAGCAGCGGGCCTGTGCGCGGTCTGCGCTTTCATGGCTTGGGAAACGCTGGCCTGGCCGCTGGGCGTGCTGGTGCTGGGCATCCTCGCCTTCTTCCGCGATCCCCGCCGGGTTACGCCGCTGGGCGAAGAGCTGATCGTTGCCCCGGCCGATGGGCTGATCACGCTGATCAAGCAGATGGAGCCGCCTCGCGAACTGGTCGAGGCGGACGGCACCGGCGCTCCCGGGCTGCCTGCTGGCATGGTCACGCGGATATCGATCTTCATGTCGGTGTTCGATGTTCACATCAACCGCGCGCCGGTGGGCGGGACCGTGCGCCGCGTAGTTTATATACCTGGCAAGTTCCTCAACGCCGATCTCGACAAAGCGAGCGAAGAGAATGAACGCCAACACATCCTGATCGAGCAATCGGGCGGGGCTGCGGTGGGCTTCACCCAGATCGCCGGGCTGGTCGCGCGGCGGATCGTACCGTTCGTCAAGCCGGGCGATATCGTTGCCGCAGGCCAGCGGGTCGGGCTGATCCGTTTCGGCAGCCGGGTTGACGTCTACCTGCCCGCCGGGACCGAACCCAAGGTACTGGTCGGCCAGCGCACCATTGCCGGTGAGACCGTGCTGGCCGAATTGGGACAGGCGATGCTGATCGAGGGTGCGCGGCAGTGAGCGATGACGCGCCGCTGCACAGCGGACTGACGTTGCGCGCGTTGGTGCCCAACGCGATTACCGCAGCGGCGCTGTGCGCGGGGCTGACCGGGATCCGCTTCGGGATCACGCACGATTTTGAAAAGGCGGTGCAAGCGGTGGTGCTGGCCGGGATCCTCGATGGGATCGACGGCCGCGTAGCGCGCATGCTGAAAGCGCAATCGCGGTTCGGGGCCGAGCTGGATAGCCTTGCGGACAACGTTTCGTTCGGGGTCGCTCCGGCGCTACTGCTGTTCCTGTGGTCGCTGCAGGACTTGCCGCGGATTGGGTGGTTTGCCGCGCTGGCCTATGCGATTGCCTGCGCGCTCCGGCTGGCGCGGTACAATGCCCGGATCGATCTGCCGGATGAGCCGCGCAAGACTGCCGGGTTCCTTACCGGGGTTCCCGCGCCGGCCGGAGCAGGGCTGGTGTTCCTGCCACTTTACCTGTATTTCGTGACCGAAAATCCGCTGTTCCGCGATCCGCGGTTGGTCAGCGTGTGGCTGGTGGCGATGGGGTTCCTGATGATCTCGAATGTCGCCACGCTGAGCTGGAGCAAATTGCGTCCGCGCCGCGCGGTCCGTCTGGAAGTGATTGCGCTGTTCGGTCTGGTCGCGGCAGGCCTGCTGCAGGAACCGTGGTGGACGCTGATCGGGATCTGTGCGTTCTATCTCGCCTCGCTACCGCTAGGTGTGGTGCTGTACTGGCGGGCTAAGCGGCAGCGCGGAACGGTTGCAGCGCCGCCGGCTTGAAGCGCATCGGCAAGGCGACCACGTTGCCGCGCACCGGGGTCACCACCAGTTCACGCACGGTGAAGCGCAGCTCGCGCGTTTCGGGGCAGTTGGCCAGCGCGGCCTTGAGCTCGCGCACCTGGGGCAGGGCCCGGGCCACCGCCACGGTGATGACGGCCAGGGCGACAAGTGCGGCCAGGACGAACAGTGTGGCCAATCCAAAAGCGATCATTGCATTAACTCCGTCGCGCCCTGTGGAGGGACCTGTGGATAACGTGTGGACAGCGCGATAGGTTCCAAACGTGGCTGCTGTCTTACAATGTTCCCGATATGTTCCGCACTGTCAAGTAAGGAATTTTCGGCCGTCTTGACGCACTTTTCGCTGGATTTGCGCGGGAAAGCCGGTTAGGGGCGCGCGGCCTGTGCAGGATTGTCCTTTCAGGCAAATCCACATGGGAAGCGCCCATACCGGTGCCGCAGCGGGTTTTGACCGCACGGTTCCAGCTTCCCAGAGGTTCAACCGGAAGGAAATAC
>JANYEY010000062.1 GCA_025359685.1 Sphingomonadaceae bacterium
GAAGCGGTACTTCACGTCGGCCTTCTCCATCCGCTCGTAAGCGTGATTGATCTCATCCATCCGGATCATCTCGATCTCCGAGACGATGCCCTTCTCGGCGCAGAAATCGAGCATCTCCTGCGTCTGTGCAATCCCGCCGACGCCTGATCCAGCGACCGCCTTCTGGCCCCCGAGCAAGAGCCCCGAATGGAAGCTCGGCAGCATGTCGATCACGCCGACCAGGCACAGCACGCCCTTGCGGTCGAGCAGCAGCAGGTATGGGGTCACGTCGTGCTGCACCGGGATGGTGTTGAGCAGGAAGTCGAAACTGCGTGTCGCCGCCTTCATCGCCGCCTTGTCGGTCGAAATCAGCACGTGATCCGCGCCGAGCATCCTGGCATCCTCGCCCTTGCCCGGTGAGGTGGTGATCATCGTCACTTCGGCGCCGAGCGCCTTGGCGAACTTGACCCCCATGTGACCGAGCCCGCCCAGACCAACCACGCCGACCTTGCTGCCGGGGCCGACCTTCCAGTTTTTGAGCGGCGAATACGTGGTGATCCCGGCGCAGAGCAGCGGCGCGGCGGCGGCCATGTCGAGGCTCTCGGGCACGCGCAGCACGTAGGGTTCTGCGACCACGATCCCGGCCGAATAACCGCCATAGGTCGGGGTGCCGTCGATACGGTCCTTGCTGTTGTAGGTTCCGGTCACGCCCTCGCGGCAGTAGTTCTCTTCGCCGTCTTCGCAGGCATCGCAGTGCCGGCAGCTATCGACGCAAGTGCCGATTGCGGCGCGATCTCCGGGTTTAAACTTGGTCACGCTTTTGCCGACCGCGCGGACGATCCCGACGATCTCGTGCCCCGGGACGAACGGAAAGTTCGAGCGGCCCCAGTCGTTGCGCGCAACGTGGAGGTCCGAATGGCACACCCCGCAATAGGTAATGTCGATCGCGACGTCCTCATCGCGCAAGCTGCGGCGATCGATGGTCATCGGATTAAGACCCGAATCGGCGGCGGTTGCGCCCCATGCGGCAGTGGCGGTCATCGAGTCTCTCCTGATTGTTCTGAGCCATGCTGTAATCCTGCTTGCCCAAGGTCAAGGAGCGCGGCATTAATCGCGCGATTAAAAAGTTCGGGAGAGCGTGATGAAGATCGATTCGACTACGGCGGCGGTGGTGACCGGCGGGGCCTCTGGCCTCGGCCGAGCCAGCGCCGAGGCGCTGGCGGCAGCAGGCGCCAAGGTCGCAATCTTCGATGTCAACGAGGCCGCAGGTCAGGAAGTGGCCGACGCGATCGGCGGGATTTTCTGCAAGGTCGATATCACGAGCGAAGAATCGGTCGTGGCCGGGTTTACTCAGGCGCGCGCCGCGCATGGGCAGGAACGGATCACCGTCCACTGCGCGATGACCAGCCGCCGCGGTAAGACGCTGGCGTTCGACAAGGAAGCGGGCAAGCTAAAGCGCCTTTCGACCGAGGACTACATCTACGGGGTGCAGGGCATCCTGGTCGCCAGCTACCGCATCGCCTCGCTCTCGGCCGAGGGCATGGCGGGGAATGAACCCAATGAGGACGGCGAGCGTGGCTGCATCACGCTCACCGCATCGGTCGCGGCGCAGGACGGGCAGATCGGGCAGATCATCTACGGCTCGGCCAAGGCGGGGGTCAACGGGCTGGTCCTGCCGATGGCACGCGATTTGTCGGACATCGGCATCCGGGTGAATTCGATCATGCCCGGGATATTCGCGACCCCGCTGATGCTGGGCGCGAAGCAGAACGTGCTCGATAGCCTCGCCGCCTCGGTGCCGTTCCCCAAGCGGCTGGGCAAGCCGGAGGAATTTGGCAGCCTGGTGCTCGAACTCGCCCGCAACGGTTACTTCAACGCCCAGTGCATCCGCCTCGACGGCGCGATCCGCATGGCCCCGCGCTAAGAACGATCCTCTGCATTTTTGGCGAAGGCCTCAAATGGGGAGGTGGATCGCCGCAGGCGAGACGGAGGGGTCTCGGCGTGGGCGTTCAAAACCCCTCCGTCAGTTGCAAGAGCGACTGCCACCTCCCCATTTGGCTTTGCAAAATGGAGAGGACCTAGAAAGGACTTACGATGACCTCACCATTTCGCGACAACCTGCTCGACGGCAAAGTCGCCTTCATCGCCGGCGGCACCAGCGGCATCAACCTGGGCATTGCCAAGCGCATGGCCGAGCTGGGCGCGAAGGTTGCAGTCGTCGGCCGCAACCCCGAAAAGGCCGCCAACGCTGCTGCGGAGATCGGCCACGATGCGATTGGCATCAGCGCTGACGTGCGCGATTTCGGGCTGATCCGCGGCGCGCTCGAGCAGACCCGCAATCAGTTCGGCCCGCTCAATATCGTCGTTTCGGGCGCGGCGGGAAATTTCCTTGCCCCGGTGCTGGGGATGAGCGCCAATGCGTTCAAGACCGTGGTCGATATTGATCTGCTGGGCACCTTCAACGTGTTCCGCGCCTGCCATGACCTGCTCAATGTGCCCGGCGCCTCGCTGATCGCAATCACCGCCGGGCAGGCGGTCAACCCGATGCAGCTTCAGGCGCACGCCTGCGCCGCCAAAGCCGGGATCAACCAGCTGGTCCGCGTGCTCGCGCTCGAATGGGGCGGGGATGTGCGGGTCAACGGTATTTCGCCCGGCCCGATCGAAGGCACCGAAGGCATGGCCCGGCTGGCGCCCGATCCGGCGACCAAGGCGATGCATTTCGAGCGCATCGCGATGAAGCGCTGGGGCTTTATCGACGAGATTGCCGAAGGCGCGGTGTTCCTGTGCTCGGACGCGGCGAAGTACATCACCGGGACGATTTTGGACATCGATGGCGGCAGTCAGTTGGGGGATGCAACACAAAGGAAGGTCGAGCGCGGGCTGGCTTAATTGTTTGGTGCGGACAGGCCCTCCGGCCTATCCTATGCAACACCGGCCAAGACTCAGATCAAACTCTCGCCCTTGCTCACCATCTTGCCCCGGGTAATGTAGACCTTGGTCCCGACCGGGGTGATGCCGAAGATCTTGTGCGCAAAGTCATTCGGCACGCCGACGCAGCCGTGGCTGGCATAGCCCTTCTCGACCGTCGTGCCGTGGATCGAAACGCCGTCGGGGGTGAGGTTCATGGTGAAGGGCATCGGCGCGTTGTCATACGTCGAGGAGTGATGATCGGCGTCCTTCCACTTGACCGGGAACACGCCCGTTGGCGTCGGCGTATCGCCAAAGCCGAGCAGTACTGCGGTCGCGCCGATTTCATAGCCACCGCGAAACACCGATAGCACCCGCGCATCGAGATCGACCGTGATTACCAGCGGGCCGGGCCGAACATCCTTCTCGTCCCAGTGCCATTCGCCATACTTGATCGGGCCGGTGATCGGCAGGATCCGCTTGACGACAAATGGTTCGTCCTTGGCGGGCGTTGGCGGAGCTGCGGGCTTGGGCGTGTCTGCCTGGGCGAACTGGGCCGGCGCGGAAACCGGTGCGGCGACCTTGGGCGCGTCCTCGAACGGGCGCACCATCATTGCCCCGAGCGCGGCCACGCCCAGGACCATCGCCCCGATTACTGCATAGAGCGGATTGAACTTCATGCGCCGTAGTTCCCGAATTGCCGTGGTGCCGGCCCTGTTTCGCCCAACTGCGCGGTAAATGCCAGCCGGGCGCAAGGGGGCGTTCCGCTGCGGGACTGCCTAGCGCAAAAAGGTTAACCGTGCGCGCCGAACACGTTGGCGATCGCGGTGGTGATCCTGAGCGCCAGGCCTTGCGCTTCGGCGATTGGATCGATGAAATCTTGGTGGATCGCCTGGTAGCCGACCGCGGCGTCGTCCGGGTAGTCGCTCGGCTCGTCGACCGCGAAATCGCTCAATTGGGGCTCGCTGACCGGGAAGGCGCGGCGCATCTGGGCCAGCGCTTCATCGATCCGCAGGGTGAACACCATCTCGAGCACGTCTTCGCGACTGATGTCGTTGGCGCGGCTGAACGCAGGGACCGATACGGCCTTCAGGAACATGTGCTGGAACAGCGCGAGCCGCAGCGCCTGAAGTACCCCGAGCATCCGCCGGGTGTGTTCGCGGCCCACCAGCGGTGCCTCGTCCGGGATCAAGTCGAGCAGTCGGTGGAGCTTGAGCGCATCGACCCGCAGCCGCGAGGCAAGGCGGCGGAACACACCGGTGCGGTCATCGGTGGTCAGGTATTCGGCCAGCGCAAGGCAGCTTTCGGAGACGCCAGTTTCGTCGCCGCGATAGGGCCGGCTCGCCCAGTAGGCGGAATTGAACAGCTCGCCAAAGGCCGCGACGGTCTTGATGCTGGCCAGCGCATTGGCCGCGCGGACCAGCCGGACCAGTTGCCGTCCGCGTTCACTGGTCTGGAGCAGCTGCGCCAGCGCCTCGTAATTGCCTTCCGCCGCGGTGCCGAACCCGGCGATCACGTTGACCGGGTAACCGAGCTGCTGGAGCACCGCGTTATGCGGGATTGCGCGGATCTGGCGCAGGCTCATCTCGCGATCGGCGGCGAGGTCGCTCTGGCGGCGGCTCTTGCGGCTGCCGGTGTCATTGAGCAGGCCGAGCCCGAACGCGGTGACTGCGCGCGAGTATGTCCGGCTGTGCAGGTAGTCCTGCTGGATGCGGCGGATCGCGCGGTAGAAATCGAGGCTCAGGTCGGTGCGGCGATAGAACGGATCGGGCGCTGCGTCCGGATCGGTGCTGGCGGGGCTGGCCTCGGCAAAGCGGGTCAGCGTGGCGAGTGCCAGTTCGGGAGTGCCG
Organism: Sphingomonadaceae bacterium; assembly: GCA_025359685.1. Classification (GTDB taxonomy): domain Bacteria; phylum Pseudomonadota; class Alphaproteobacteria; order Sphingomonadales; family Sphingomonadaceae; genus Novosphingobium. The sequence continues at coordinate 4,737 of JANYEY010000062.1, forward strand.
AAGAACAGGTAACCGTCGCCGCCCTGGAAGCTGACTTCGGGTTCGAGCTGCACCCCCGCACGCACAAACCGCCGCCGCGCCCACGGAGAGAGCGGCCAGGCGACCCGGTCGGCAAAGCTCGACGGATGCGCGCCGCGCCCCATGCTTTCGCCGTGGGTGTTGAAGACCAGCGCGGCGACTTCGGTCAGGCCGTTGGCGACCATCGCTTCGCTGAGGCGGCCTTGCAGCCGCTCGATCGCCAGCGCGGCGGGGATTTGCCCGACGAACCGCCCGGCATCGGAGAACCCGGTCTGGATCGCCACGCGTCCGCGCGTGCGGGCGTAATCGCGGTAGGCTTCCTCAGCCAGCAGCGCATCGAGGAACCGCCCGCCGTGTTCGAGCGCGCTTTCGGTTTCGAACAGCGGAGAGACATCGACTTTCCCGTCGATCCCGAACAGCTTGGCGAAGTACAGCGCGGCCAGCACGGTCGAAGGCTGTTCGCATTCGGCCACCAGCATGCGGATCGGGCTGTCGGCATCGACGTGGTGGAGGATTTGCGCCATCGCCAGAAACTGGCGTACTGCGGTGGAATTCTCGATCGCCAGTGCCGCGAAATTGGCGCGCAGCGGCCGCACTTCGGCGAGCAACTCGCGCATCCGCACCAAGGCTGCCTGGCTGGCGAGATCGAGCTTGCCATCGGGATCGATCCGGCGGCGGATCGCGTTCTGCAGCTGCGAGCTGTTCACCCGGAAATGGATCCAGCCCATGCCCAGCCCATCGGCGCGCATCGCGGCAGCGGCGATGAGGAGGGTTTCGGCGGTGGTGTCGTCGGAACTGGCGGCTTGCACTTCGAGTTCGGCAATCACCCCTGAGAGACTGGTCAGCTTCTCGGGGTGGTCGCTGGTCAGATCATTCGCAACCGACGAGAGTGCAGCCGGATCGGCCAGATCGAACGCCGCCAGCCGCTCGGCCTGCCTTGCGGCATAGTCCCCGGCGGCGGTCAGCCGGGCGGCCAGATCCGGTGCGACCCCGGCCAGCATCGCCGCATAGCTCGCCAGCCGCTCGGCTTTTTCGGCGAGCCGGTAGCGCAGCGAGGTTGCCCACGAGATGTCGGTGCGCCCGTCCATGTCATAGCCAACCCAGCTGGCGAAGCGCAGCGGCATTGGATCAAGCGCGCGCCAATGGTCAGGCCACTTACGCCGCGCTGCGCTCAGCAGCTGGCAGTTGATCGCATCGCGCGCGTCCTGCGCCCGCCCAATCGCGGCCATCGCGTCGGCGTGTTCGCTATCGAGGGTGATCGCATCGCGCTCATGCGGCGCGACACAGGCGCTGCCGGCATCGATCGCGCCGCGCGTCGCCGCGTCGGCCACGGCCGCGCTCTGGCGCCGGGTGAGGAGGAAGGTTGGGTGCGCGGTAAAGACCACGTGGAGCAATGGGTGGCGTACCCTGGCCGCGAAGCTGGCAAAGTCCGAGGCCTCGGCCAATCCGGCGATCCGCGCACAGTTCTGGGCTGGATCGAGCGGGGCGACCAGATGATCGAGCCGCGCGGCGCGCGCCACCAGGCCCTCGCATTCAAGTTCAGCGACCAGGGTCGCCACGTCACCAAGCGGCAGCTCACCGCTCTCGATCCGCCGCGACAGCTCGTGGCTGAGCTGGAACACCGGGTTGAACAACGGGGTTTCGGCGGTGCGGCGGTGCAGCTCGTTCAGCCGCGCGTCGAGTTGGTCGAGCAGGCTCATCCGGCGAGCGCGCGCGCGGCCCGCGCGGCTACTTCGATTGCCGCCACGTCGGGCGGGCTCCCATTTCTATTGGCGCCGACCAACCATGAACCGCCGCAGCACAGCACTGCGTCGAGAGCGAGCCAATCGGGCGCGCTGGCCTGTGTGATCCCGCCGGTCGGGCAGAACCGCGCCATCGCGAACGGCGCGGCGATGGCTTTCAGGGCTGGAATTCCGCCATTGGCTTCGGCCGGGAAGAACTTGAAGCGATCAAGCCCGAGATCAAGCCCGCGCATCACGTCGCTGGCGGTTGCCACGCCGGGCAGGAACGGAATATCGCCCGCGATTGCGGCCTTGGCCAGGCCGTCGGTGAGGCCTGGCGAGACGATGAATTCACTGCCTGCCGCCAGCGCATCTTCCAGCGCGTGTTCGTTGAGCACGGTGCCCGCACCGACAATCGCGTCGGGAACCTGCTTCATCTCGCGGATCACTGCCAATGCGCTGGCGGTGCGCAGCGTCACTTCGAGCACCGGCAAGCCGCCAGCGACCAGCGCCCGGGCAATCGGCACTGCGTGAGCCACGTCTTCGATCACCAGCACCGGGATCACCGGGGCGCTGCGCATGATCTGTTCGATCCGGGAGGTCATGTGTGTTCCTTGGCAAATGCGGCCGCGGCGCCGAACAGGCCGGGCTGAGGATGGGTGATGAGCTTGACCGGCAGCGCGGCCATCAGGCCTTCGAAGCGGCCCTTGGCCTTGAAGCGGTTGGCGAAGCCCGATTTGAGCAGGGTATCCCGGATCCTCAGTCCGAGCCCGCCCGCGATCACCACCCCGCTCGCGCCCTGGGCCAGCGCAATGTCGCCCGCGAACGAGCCCAATGACAGGCAGAACCGGTCAACCGCGGCGGCGGCAAGGCTGTCTTCCCCGCTGGTGCCCAGACCCCACAGGGTCTTGTCGTCGACCTGCTGGATGGCGCGGCCTTCCATGCCCGCCAAGGCTTCGTAGATATCGACCAGCCCCGGCCCCGAAACGACCCGTTCGGCCGAAACCCGGCGGTAGCGCTGGCGCAACCGGGCGAGAATCGCGTCCTCGATGCTGTCGACCGGGGCATAGTCGATGTGCCCGCCTTCGGTCGCCTGGACGCGGTAACCCCCCCCCTTTTCAATGGGAATACCGTCGCGCCAGACATGGGCCACGCCCATGCCGGTTCCGGGACCGAGTACCGAGAGCGTGCCAGCGCCCGGCAGCGGCTTGTCCGGTCCGGCCAGATGGATGAAGAATTCTTCCCCGGCGCGCGCCACTGCGTGGCCCACCGCGGCAAAATCGTTGATCACGGTGTAGCGTGCCGCGCCGAGCTTTTCGGGGATCAAGGCGGGGCGGATGACCCATGGATTGTTGGTGAAGCGGATCATCTCGCCGCCGACCGGCCCGGCGATCGCAATCGCCACCGCATCGGGTAACTTGCCGCCCTGCAGCTCAGCGAAATGCTCCCAAGCGGTCTGGAAGCTGGCGTGATCGTGGGTGTGCAAGGTGATCGGCTCGCCCAGCTTGATCGCCCCGCCCGCAGCAATCTCGGCCAGCGCAAAGCGCGCATGGGTGCCGCCGATATCGACGGTGACCAGCGAGGTACTCACAGGCCCGCCTCAGCCAGCATCGCGGATGCGCCGAGTTCGGCGCCATCGGCATGATTGCGCAGCATGGCGAACAGTTCGCGGCTCATGCCCATTTCGGCGCGCGGGGCGATAACGGGCGTGCGGCCCGACAAGTCGGCTTTGACCTGCAGCAGTCCGTCGTGGCCGCACAGTTTGATCACATCGCCGTCCTGCACACAGGCAAGCGGGCCGCCCGCATAGGCTTCGGGGGTGACATGGATCGCCGCTGGAACCTTGCCCGATGCGCCTGACATGCGGCCGTCGGTGACCAGCGCGACCTTGAAGCCCCTGTCCTGCAATACGCCGAGCGGTGGGGTCAGCTTGTGCAGTTCGGGCATGCCATTGGCGCACGGACCCTGGAAGCGCACGACCACGATCACGTCGCGGTCAAGCTCGCCCGCCTTGAACGCGGCCTGGACTTCGTCCTGAGTGGAAAAGACCCGGCATGGGGCCTCGATCGTCCAGCGTTCCTTGTCGACCGCGCTGGTCTTGAAGGTAGCGCGGCCCAGGTTGCCCTTAACCAACCGCATCCCGCCATCGGGCATGAAGGCGCGTGATACCGGGCGCAACATCGCATCGTCGCCGCTTTCGACCGGGGCGGGTCGCCAGGTGAGCGCGCCATCTTCGAGCGCCGGCTCGGTCGCATAATCGGCCATGCCGCCTGCGGACACGGTCATGACGTCGCCGTGCGCAAGCCCGGCATCGAGCAGTTCACGAACCACGAACGAGATCCCGCCCGCAGCGTGGAAATGGTTCACGTCCCCAGCGCCGTTGGGATAGACCCGCGCCAGCAGGGGCACCGCGCCCGACAGCTCGTCAAGGTCTTGCCAATCAAGCTTGATCCCGGCCGCGCGCGCCATCGCTGGCAGGTGGATCGCGTGGTTGGTCGATCCGCCAGTGCACAGCAGGCCAACCGCGGCGTTGACGATCGCCTTCTCGTCGACCACCTGGGCCATGGGGCGGTAATCGCCGCTTTCACGCCCGATTGCGGCGAGCCGATGGACCGCAGCGCGGGTGAGCGCTGAGCGCAGCGGGGTGTTTGGCGGTACAAACGAGGCGGCCGGCATGTGCAGCCCCATCAGTTCGAGCATCATCTGGTTCGAATTGGCGGTGCCATAGAAGGTGCAGGTGCCAGCGCTGTGATAGCTTGCGCTCTCGCTTTCGAGCAGATCGGCACGGCTCGCCTTGCCCTCTGCGTAAAGCTGGCGGACCTTTTGCTTCTCGCGGTTGGCGAGGCCCGATGGCATCGGCCCGGAAGGAATGAAAATCGCCGGCAAATGCCCGAACCGCAGCGCGCCGATCACGAGGCCCGGGACGATCTTGTCGCAAATGCCGAGCAGCGCCATCCCGTCGAACATCGCGTGGCTCATCGCCACGCCGGCCGATAAGGCGATGATATCGCGGCTGAACAGGCTGAGTTCCATCCCGGCCTGACCCTGCGTCACCCCGTCGCACATCGCCGGAACCCCGCCCGCAACCTGCGCGGTGGCGCCGACTTCGCGGGCATAGAGCTTCATCGCTTCGGGATAGCGCCCATAGGGCTGATGCGCCGACAGCATGTCGTTGTAGGCGGTGACGATGGCGAGGTTGGGACCGCGGCCTGACTTGATCGCGGGCTTGTCGCCCTCAGCCGCAGCAAAGCCATGCGCCAGGTTCGAGCAAGATAGCCCCCCGCGCCCGGGGAACTTTTCGGCCTCGCGCTCCATCAGCTCGAGGTAGGGGCGGCGACTGTCCCTGGAATTGTCGATGATCCGTTGCGTGACGCGCTCGATCACCGGATGAAGGCTAGTCATTCCAGGTAACCCCGTCGCGTTCGGCCAGCGCAATGGCCGCCGAGGGACCCCAGTTGCCGGCCGAATAGGCCTTGGGCTTGACGCCGTGCTCGGTCCAGTCGGCGCGGATCTGATCGATCCAGGTCCACTGGGCTTCAACCTCGTCGCGGCGCACGAACAGCGTCTGGTCGCCCTCGATCAGGTCAAGCAGCAGCCGTTCGTAAGCGATCCGCTTTTTGGGGCCGGCGAAGGCATCGGGCATGGCGATATCGAGCGGAACCTTGCGCAGGCGAATCCCGTCACGGTCGAGCCCCGGCACCTTGGCCATCAGCTGCAGCTGGATGTTCTCTTCGGGTTGGATCCCGATGACCAGCGCGTTGGGCAGGGTCTTGGCCCCGCGCGAACCGAAGATCGAATGCGGGATCGGGCGGAAGTTGACCACGATCTCGGTCTTGCGTTCGGGCAGGCGCTTGCCGGTGCGCAGGTAAAACGGCACGCCCTGCCAGCGCCAGTTGTCGACATGCGCCTTGATCGCGACGAAGGTCTCGGTGTCCGAATCCTTGCCCAGTTCGTCGTCATAACCGGGGACCGGCTGGCCCTCGATCGCGCCCTTGCGGTATTGCCCGGTGACCGTTTCGGTGTGCGCAACCTTGCGCAGCGCGCGCAGCACTTTGACCTTTTCGTCCTGGATCGGAGTGGCATCATAGCTGGTTGGCGGTTCCATCGCGACCAGTGCAAGCAGCTGCAGCATGTGGTTCTGCAGCATGTCGCGCAGCGCCCCGGCGCCGTCGTAATAGCCTGCCCGCTGCTCCAGCCCGACCGTTTCGGCGATGGTGATCTGGACGTGATCGATATGCGCTGCATTCCACAGCGGCTCGAACATGATGTTGGCAAAGCGTAGCGCGAGCAGGTTCTGGACCGTTTCTTTGCCCAGGTAATGGTCGATCCGGAAGATCCGGTCTTCGCTGAACGCGGCGGCGACGGCATCGTTGATTTCGCGGCTGGTATCGAGGCTGGTGCCAAGCGGCTTTTCGAGCCCGATGCGGACCTTGTCGCCGGTCAGGCCGGCCTTGGTTAGCCCGGCGATGGTCGGTTCGAACAGGCTGGGCGCGGTCGACAGGAAGATCGCCATGCCCTTGTCGACTTGGCCGATCTCATCCGACAGCTCGGTGAAGTGATCGGCCTGCGTCGCATCAAGCACCTGGTACTTGAGCCGCGGCAGGAAGCTGTCGATCGCATGCTTGCGGAAGTCGGGGAGGTACTTGTTGAGCGCGTCGCGGGCGAAGGCCCGGTACGTGTCGTCGTCATATTCTGACCGCGCGGTGCCGATGATGGTCAGTTCGGGCGCGATCAGCTTGTCATCGTGCAGCGCGCACAGCGAAGGCAGCAGCATCCGCTGGGCAAGATCGCCGGTTGCACCGAACAGCAGCAAGCGGTCTGCAGTGAAGCTCATGCCAATTCACTCCCGTGCTCCAGACAGCCGAGTGTCCAGGCAGGGTGCGGAGTTAGCAGCAGGGTGCAGGCTGCGCCAGTGCGACGCGGTGCAGTTCAGGCGCGCTTGCGGTGTGAATACGTCTGTGAGACGAGGACCTTGCGCTGGCGGGGCAACCGCACCGGAGCAATCGGGGGCACCGGCAATTGCGCGCTGCGGGGATGATATTCCTCGCTGGGCAGCGCTTTGCCGAACAGCCAACCCTGGACCATGCGGCAACCCTGTGCCTTCAATTGGTCGAGCTGGTCGGGTTCCTCAACCCCTTCGGCCAGCGTGCACATCCCCAACGCATTGGCGAGCCCGATCATCGAGGCGACGATGGCGCGCGATTCCGCGCGGGTCGAGAGGCTGGAAATGAAGCTGCGATCGATCTTGATCTTGTCGAACGGGAAGCTGAGCAGATAGTTCAGCGAAGCATAGCCGGTGCCGAAATCGTCAAGCGCGATCTTCAGGCCCAAGGCCTGCATCCGGCACAGTATATCGATATTGGCTTCGGTATCGCCCAGCAGCACGCCTTCGGTAATCTCGAATTCGACCCGTCCGGGCGCAATCCCGGTCTCGCCCAGGGCATTGACGATTACCGGGAGCAGGTTGGGGCTGGAAAACTGGATCGGCGAGAGGTTGATCGCGATCACCTCTTCGCCCGGCCAGCTCGCGGCTTCGGCAAAGGCCGTGCGGATCACCCATTCGCCGATCGGCACGATCAGCCCGGTTTCCTCGGCGATCGGGATGAACACATCGGGCGGGACCAGCCCGCGAACCGGATGCTGCCAGCGCAGCAGCGCCTCGTAACCGGTCTTCACTTCGCTCGCGACATCGACCAGCGGTTGGAGAAACAGCTTGAGCTCGCCGCGGCCAACGGCGTGGCGCAGGTCGCGGGCCAGCGTGTGGCGCTCATGGAGCCGCGCATCCATTTCCGGTTCGAACATTTCCCAATTGCCGCGACCGCCAGTCTTAGCTGCGCCCAGCGCAATATCGGCATAGCTTTGCAGCTGCGCCTGTTGGTCGGTGTGGAACGGGGCGAGCGCAATCCCCAGGCTGATCCCGCAGGGCAGCTCGGTGCCCTCGGCCATCAAGGGTTCGCTCAGCGTCAGCGTCAGCAATTCGGCCAGCCGCACTGCATGATCGCAGGCATCGCCGCCGCTGACCGCAATCGCGAACTCGTCGCTGCCCAGCCGTGCGACCATCGGCTCGCTCCCGCCAAGCCCGCTGGACCCAACTACCGACACCAGCCGATTGGCGAACAGCCGCAGGAATGCATCGCCGACCGAATGGCCGTGCATATCGTTGATGCTCTTGAAATGATCGATGTCGAGCAGCAGCAAGGCGATGTGTTCGCCGTCCTGGTGATTATTGAACAGGCCCGACAGCGCCTGATTGAACTGGGTGCGGTTGGGCAGGCCGGTGAGCGCGTCGAAATGCGCCATCTGCTGCGCGCGTTGCTCCGCCTGGCGGAGCTCGGTAACGTCGGAAATGACCCCGCGGTAATGCACGCCGTCGCCCGAGTAGCTGGGGCGGCCGCTGATCGACCACCAGCGTGGCCCGGTTTCACCCAACCCATCGAGCGCGACCACCAAAGAACGCAGCGGGCGGCCGGACATGAGCGCCTGCTCCAGCTCGTCACGGCTGGCGCCCGGGGCAAGCAGCGTCGGCAGATGCCTTCCAGCCAACTGTTCGGCGCCGCCGCCGGCCGCCTTGGCAAAGCGCGCCGAAACGTTGATCAGGCAGCGCTCGCGATCGAGCTCGAACAGCCAGTCGAAGCCGTTCTCTTCGTATTCGTTAAGCAGCAGTTTGACGGTCCGCGCCGCACTGTGAAGATCGCGGTCGGACAGGATCCGGCTGACGAACAGGTCATGTGCGGTATAGGCCATGCGCACCAGCAGCGCGCTTGCCACCATCAGGACGGCAATCGTCGCCAGCGCGATCAAGCCGGCATTCTGGCCGATCCCGATGGCCAGGCCGAGGGCCTGGGTGATGACGTAGATCTTGGCGGCGCTGGGCAAGGTTCGCACGGTATAAGCGGCTGAGGCGATCTGGGTCACGGCGCAAACCGCCAGCAGCAGCTGCGTGGCCGGCGAAATGTGCGGCAGCCACAGCGCTGCCAGGATGCCGATATTGAGCCCGAGCCACAGCGAATTCCACCAGAAGGCCGAGATGATCTTGGCGCTGCGGCGGCGGCGGCGGCCGCGCTCGATCCCTTCGGCGAGCCACAGGCGGTGCAAGCATGCCGCAACCATCGTGCTGCCGAACAGCGCAATGTGGGCGGCAGGAATTTGTCCGGTCAGTGCCAGCACCAACATCGCCGCATTCAGCAGGCTGCCAAAGACCAGCGGACGCACCATCCGGATGTGCGCGGAAATGAGCCGATTATCGACCCAATCGCGCAGCTCTTCCGGAATGGCGACGCGGAGCGCCGCCTGCTTGCTGACCATAAGTATTCGCCGACCCTGATTTTTTGGCAGTGCTCATCTAGGCGCAGGGCCGTTAATTTTGTGTGAGGCAGGCGGATCGGCAATAGTTGGCCCGTGCACGCTTTACCCTGAGCGCGCCATGTGCCTAAACCCTGCGTCACAGGAGAATCGCCCATGCGCTACGCCTTCACGCCGCTCATCATCGCCCTGCTCGCCGGGATCGCCGCGCCGCAGCTGGCCGCCCGTCCGGCCAAACCGGCTTCGCATCCGGTCGCTGAAGCGCAGGCGCTGACCCTCGCCAAGCAGCTGATCGCACTCCGCTCGGTCGAGGGCACGGGCAACAAGACTGGTGAGGCGATGCAGGTGGTCAAGCAGGCGCTGGTCGCAGGCGGCTGGCAGGATAACCAAATCGAAATCACCCCGTTTGCTGATACCGCCTACCTGATTGCGACCTGGCCGGGCAGCGACCCCAGCCTCAAGCCGCTGGTCATTTCCGGGCACATTGACGTGGTCGAGGCCAAACCTGCGGACTGGGAGCGCGATCCATTTACTCCGGTGGTCGAGAACGGGTACTTGTTCGGCCGGGGGGCGAGCGACATGAAGTTCGATGCGGCGCTCGCAACCTCCAGCCTGATCGAGCTGCGCCGCTCGGGCTACAAGCCCAAGCGGACCATCATTCTGCAGTTCTCGGGCGACGAGGAAACGACGATGCGCACCTCGCGCGTGATCGCCAAGCAATTGGCGGGTGCCGAACTGGTGCTCAACATCGATGGCGGCGGCGGGACGCTCGACGAGAAGACTGGCAAGCCGCTGTACTGGACCTGGCAGGGCGCGGAGAAAACCTACGACGATTACCAGCTCGAAGTGACCAACCCGGGCGGGCACAGCTCAGCCCCGCGCCCGGTCAATGCGATCGTCCAGCTCGCCGCTGCGCTCGAAAAGGTCGGCGCCTACCACTTCAAGCCCGAACTCAGCCCGCTGACCAAGGCCTATTTCGAAAAGGCCGCCGCGTTCGAAGGCGATCCCAAGCTCGCCGGGGCCATGCGCGCCTTCGCCGCCAACCCGAACGACGAAGCCGCCGCCGCGACCTTGCGCGCCAGCCCCAGCTACGTCGGCAAGATCGGCACGACCTGCGTCGCGACGATGATTTCGGGCGGGCACGCGCAGAACGCGCTGCCGCAGCGCGCCACTGCGAACATCAACTGCCGGGTTTTCCCTGGTCACTCCCGTGAGGAGATCCGCCAGAACCTTGAGCAAGTTATTGGGATGCCCGACGTGAAGGTGACAGCGACTTCGGGTGAAGATTCGATTTCAGCCCCAGCATCGCCGATGCGGCCCGATTTCACCGGCGCGGTCGAGAAGGCAATGCACCTGATCAATCCGGGGTTGCCGATCTTCCCCAGCCAAGCCTCGGGCGCTTCGGATTCGATGTGGTACCGGGCCTTGGGCGTGCCAAGCTATGGCGCAAGCCCCGTGTTTTCCAAGGATTCAGAAGACTTCGCGCACGGGCTCAACGAACGCATTCCGCTCAGCAACACCGCACCGGGGGTCACCTATTACCTGAGCCTGTTCACCGACTTGTCGAAATAAGCCGGTCGAGCGCGGCGCGGGCGATTTCGCACGCTTCCGCCGCGCTGAACGCGTGCGGTGACAGGCACAGTTCGAGCCACAGCCCGTCGACCAGCGCGGTGATCGCGATGGCGGCGTGGCGCAGTTCGGCCGGGGCCAAGCCGCAGGCGGCGAGAAGGGCTTCGAGCGACCCGCGAAACCGGGCGTATTGCTCGTCGTGCTGGCGGGCGATCTCGGGCCGCGACCGCGCAAGGCTCCAGAATGCGATCCACGTCGCCAGCAATTCGCCCGACGCGACCGGCGGGGCAAAGCTGGCGGTAACATAGGCATCGAGCCGCGCCCGGGGCTCCGGCCCGGCAGCATCGAGCGCTGCGCCGATCGCCTCGCTGACCTGTGCTTCGACGTGGCCGTAAGTCTCAGCCACCAGGGCGTCGATCCCGGCGAAGTAGTGTCCGACCAATCCCGGTGAGACCCCTGCTTCCAGCGCGATCGCCCGCACCGACACGCTGGCCGCGCCGCCTTGTGCAAGCACGCGGGCGCAGGCCTCGATCAGGCTGAGGCGGCGCGCATCGGGCTCCGCCCGCGTAAAGGCACGCTGGGCGCGGGTGAAAGCAGGTGTGCTCACTTGCGGCAGGGTAACACTTGTTATACGATCGTCCAACAAGCGATTGGAGAATCGGGACAGTGGCGAGCAGTCCGGCATCATACCGCGCGGAAATCGATGGGTTGACCGTCGATCCCGATGCCGATTTCTCGCTGCCGGGCTGGATCTATCACGATCCCGAATACTTCGCTGTGGAGATGGAACGGGTAATCCGCCCGTCGTGGCAGATCGTCTGCCATGTCAATGAAATCCCCGAAGCGGGCGATTACCGCACGATCGAATACCTCGGCGAAAGCGTGATCGTGATCCGCGGGGCTGACGGCGAAGTGCGCGCCTTCAGCAACGTCTGCCGCCACCGCGCGATGCGGCTGGTCGAAGGTTCGGGCGGCTGCGCGAAGAAGCTGGTTTGCCCGTATCATGCCTGGACTTACGAACCCGACGGGCGGCTCACCGGGGTGCCCTCGCGCAGCGAATATCCGGCACTCAAGCTGGAAGAGAATGGGCTCCAGCCAGTCGCGCTCGACCTGTGGCGCGGGTTCGCCTTCGTCTGCCTCGATGATCGCGGGTTCCCCAAACCCAGCGAAATGATGGCCCCCTTCGAGGCGGAGATCGAACCCTACAAGTTCGAACAGATGCAGCCGATGGGCGCGGTCCGTCACCGTCCGCGCGCCGTCAACTGGAAGAACGTCGGCGATAATTATTCGGACAACCTGCACATCCCGGTCGCGCACGACGGCCTCACCCGGCTGGTCGGCAAGTCGTACCGGATCGAAGCGCATGGCTGGGCCGACCGGCTGTATGGCGAGGTGGTGCGGAACGAGAAGCAGAACTTCTGGGAGCGGTTCTATCGCGAGCATTTACCAAGGATCGAACACCTGTCCGATCAAGAGCACGGGCGCTGGCTCTATTTCAAGCTGTGGCCCAACATGGCGTTCGATATCTACGCCGACCAGATCGATTTCATGCAGTGGATCCCGACCTCGCCGACCACCTGCTTGCTGCGCGAGGTGGCCTATTGCCTGCCGGACGACCGCAGAGAAATGAAGCTTGCTCGCTATGCCAACTGGCGGATCAACCGCGTGGTCAATGCCGAGGACACCTGGCTGATCGGGCAGGTCCAGCAAGGTATGGCCAGCCGCAGCTATAGCGTCGGCCCGCTCGCCACCAGCGAAGTCTGCCTGCGCAGCTTTGCCCGCAAGATTCGCACCCTGATCCCCGAGGCACGGTTGCCTCACGCGCCGACCCCCGGCTGGAGCAAAGCATGACCAAGACTTACGACGCGCTGATCATCGGCGGCGGGCATAATGGCCTCGTCTGCGCGTTCTATCTCGCCAAGGCGGGGATGCGGGTGCGGGTGCTCGAACGGCGGCACATCGTTGGCGGCGCGGCGGTGACCGAGGAATTCCATCCCGGCTTCCGCAACTCGACCGCGAGCTACACGGTCAGCCTGCTGCGCCCCAAGGTCATTCAGGACATGCGGCTGCACGATTACGGCTACCGCGTGATCGAGCGGACGATCTCGAACTTCTTCCCGTTCGCCGATGATTACATCAAGCTTGGTGGCGGCGCTGGCCGCACCGAGGCAGAATTTGCGCGGTTCTCGAAGAAGGACGCGGCGGCATACCCGGCGTACGATGCGGCGCTTGAAAAGGTTGCCAACGTGCTGCGCGATCTCAGCCTCAAGATCCCGCCCAATCTTGGCGGCGGACTGCCTGCCTTGATGGCGGCGGCCAAGCAGGGCTGGCCGATGGCGCAGCTCGATATCGACGTGCAGCGCGACGTGCTCGACATGTTCACCAAGTCGGCGCGCAGCTTCCTCGATGGCTGGTTCGAGCATGACTACGTGCAGAGCGCCTTCGCCTTTGACGCGGTGGTCGGCAACTACGCCGGGGTTTCGACCCCCGGCTCGGCTTACGTGTTGCTCCACCACGTGTTCGGCGAAGTGAACGGCAAGCTGGGTGCCTGGGGCCACTCGGTCGGCGGGATGGGCGCGATCACTCAGGCGATGGCCCGCGCCTGTGAGGATGCCGGGGTGGAGATCAGCCTTGAAGCCCCGGTCAAGCAGGTCCTGGTTGATGGCGGCAAGGTCACCGGTGTGAAGCTCGAAAGCGGCGAAGAAATTGCCGCGAGCATTGTCGCATCGAACGCTGGCCCGGCGCTGCTGTACCCGCAACTGGTCGATCCGAGCGACCTCAGCGAGGAATTCAAGCGCCGGATCAAGGGCTTCAAGGCCTGCTCGGGCACTTTCCGGATGAATGTCGCGCTGAGCGAATTGCCCTCGTTCACCGTGCTGCCGGGCAAGGAACGCGCCGAGCATCACACCGCCGGGATCATCATCGCGCCGGGCATGGATTACATGGATCAGGCCTATTACGACGCAGTCCAGCACGGTTGGTCGAAGAAGCCGATCGTCGAGATCAAGATCCCCAGCACGGTCGATGACAGCCTCGCCCCGCCGGGACAGCACGTCGCCAGTCTGTTCTGCCAGCAGTTCGATCCCAAGGTCGATTGGGACACACACCGCGAGGCGGTCGCCGATATGATTATCGATACGGTCAACGACCACGCGCCCAACTTCAAGGCTTCTGTGATCGCAACCCAGATCCATTCCCCGCTCGACCTGGAGCGCAAGTTCGGGCTGATCGGCGGCGATATCATGCACGGCAACATGGGGCTCGACCAGCTATGGTCGGCGCGGCCGGTGCTGGGGCATGGTGATTATCGCGGGCCCATCAAAGGGCTCTACATGTGCGGCGCGGGGACTCATCCGGGCGGCGGCGTAACCGGCGCGCCGGGGCACAATGCCGCCGCGGCTATTCTGCAGGACCGGCCGCTGCTGCGGAAGATTTTGCGGAGCTGACGCCTGCTGATTTGACGAACGGGTAGAGCGCGAGGCCTGCGGCGATCAGCGCTGCACCGTAACCCATCGCTTCCAAACCCAACCCCCATTCGGCCCACAGCGTGAAGGCCGCCGCGACCAGCGCAGCGCTTCCAGTCTTCACATTGCGCACCAGCTTGAGCGCAGCCAGCGCGCTCAGGAGATAGGCGACAAGCCCGGCGGCAATGCTGACCGAGCCGATGAATTCGAACAGCTTGCCCATGCCCTTCTGCGCGTTGAGCAAGGCCATGCCCGACAGCAACAGGCTCGACACGATATGCCCGCGCACGGGTATGCCGTGCGCGCTCTCCTTGGCGAACCACGCCGGGAAGACCCCGCCGCGCGCCATTGCCCAGGGCATCTCGCCTTGGACCAGAATCCAGCCGTTGAGCGCCCCGAAGGCGCTGATTGCTGCGAACAGTGCCACCACTTGCGCAATCCCGCTGCCGAAGGTCTTGCCAAGGAAATCGGCGACCGGGGCGGGTGAGGCTGCGGCTTCCTTGACCGGCATGTAAAAGGCAAAGGCCAGCGAAATGCCTAGATAGATGAGCCCGGTGAACACCACCCCGATCATGGTTGCGCGCGGCACGTTGCGCGCCGGGTCCTGCACTTTGTCGGCCGGTACGGTAGCCGATTCGAGCCCGAGGAAACCCCAGAACGTCAGCCCGGCAGCGGCCGCGATATTGCCCGTGGTCAGCGGAACGCCGGGGTCTGGCGCGTGCGGCGCGCCGCTCAGCGCGAACCACAGCGCCAGCAGGATCAGGCCGATCAGCGGCAATATCTTCAGTACCGTCGTGATCGCTTGCACACGCCCGGCCGCGCGCACGCCGGCAAGATTGACCAATGTCAGCACCCAGACGAACCCGACCGCGAGCACCGCGGGCAAGCCCGCAACCGTGCCGATCACCGGGAAGATCAGGCTGAGGTTGCTGACCACGGCAATCGCGATCGCGCCGTTACCGACCCAGGTCATCACCCAGTACGACCACGCCGCGACATAACCGGCGAGCGGCCCGAACGCGGCATTGGCATAGGCATAGGGCCCGCCGGCACGCGGTATCCGGGCACTGAGCGCGGCGAAAATCACCGCCAGGCACAGCGCGCCGCCCAGCGTGATGATCCAGCCGATCGCCTGATTCCAGCCGAGCGGGGCCAGCGTCGCGGGCAGGAGATAGATGCCCGATCCGATCATGTTGCCGATCACCAGCGCGAGCAGCGCCCAAAAGCCCAGCGCGCGTTTGCCGGTTGCGGTCATGCGTTTTCCCCTTTGCCGGGCAGACTATCGCTTGAACTTGGCGCGTCACCATGTTTCTGAAGCGCCATGGCAAATGTTACCACTAGCAGCTGGCTTGCGCGCCTTGGGCAGTATCACCCGCGGCTGGTCGAAGCGGCGCTGGCGATGAACGAGAATGACTTGCCGCGGGCCGAACCGCTGCTGCGAGCACAGCTCAAGGAATTCCCCTTCGACGTCGCTTCAATCCGGCTGTTTGCCGAACTAGCGGGGCGGATCGGGCGCTACAAGGATAGCGAAAACCTGCTGCGCCGCGCGCTCGAACTGTCGCCCTCGTTCACCGCGGCGCGGGCCAACCTGGCACTGGTGCTCTATCGCCAGAGCCGCCCCGAAGAGGCCATTGCTGAACTGGACCGGGTCATCGCCGATGAACCCGACCACGCCGGGCACGCCAACCTCCAGGCTGCGGCCTTGAGCCGACTGGGCGATTTTGAGGATGCCATCGCGGTCTATGCCGATGTTCTGGAACGAGCGCCGGGCCAACCGAGGGTGTGGATGAGCTACGGCCACGTGCTCAAGACCGTGGGACGGCTTGAGGAAGGCATTGCCGCCTATCGCCGCTCGATCGAACTGATGCCGACGCTGGGGGAATCGTGGTGGAGCCTGGCCAACCTCAAGACCTATCGCTTCAGTACCGAGGATATCGCGGTGATGCAGGCTGCATTGAAGGCGCCAGAGCTTGCCCCCGAAGACCGCTTTCACCTCGACTTTGCGCTGGGCAAGGCCTTCGAGGATCGCGGCGAGGCGAAGACCGCCTTCGTGCACTACCGCGATGGTAACGCCTTGCGCCGCAAGCAGCTGGACTACGATGCGGACGAAGCCGCCGGCCACGTCGATCGCTCGATCGCGCTCTATTCGGCGCAGTTCCTTGGCGAGCGGTCCGGGCAGGGCTGCACAGCGCCCGATCCGATCTTCATCCTGGGCATGCCGCGTGCGGGGTCGACCCTGATCGAGCAGATTCTCGCCAGCCACAGCATGGTCGAAGGGACGATGGAACTGCCCGACCTGCCCGCACTCGCGCGGCGGCAACGGCCTTATCCCGAGGCCGTCGCCGATCTGGGCGCGGATGCCTTACGCGAACTGGGCGAGGAATTCCTCCAGCGGACCCGGATCCACCGCAAGACCGATCGCCCGTTCTACATCGACAAGCTGCCCAACAACTGGGTGCACACCCCGTTCATCCACCTGATCCTGCCGGGCGCCAAGATCATCGATGCGCGCCGCCATCCGCTGGGTTGCTGCTTTTCGAACTTCAAGCAGCACTTCGCGCGCGGGCAGGGCTTCAGCTACGACCTTACCGACATGGGGCGGTATTATGCCGACTATGTCCGGCTGATGGCGCATGTCGACCGGGTTATGCCGGGGCGGGTCCACCGGGTGATCTACGAACGCATGGTCGATAATACCGAGGGCGAGGTGCGGGCCCTGCTGGATTACTGCGGCCTGCCGTTCGAAGAAGCGTGCCTGCAATTCTACCGCACCGAGCGCGCGGTCCGCACGCCCAGCTCCGAACAGGTGCGCCAGCCGATCTACCGTGAAGGCACCGAGGCGTGGAAGTTTTTCGATCCGTGGCTAGCCCCGTTGCGCGAAGCGCTGGGCGCAGTGCTCGAATGTTATCCGGAAGCGCCATAAACGTTGTAAATGTGCCACGCTCGGCGAGCGTTGTGTCATTTATTAATCTACGTCCTTGACGGTGAGGCAGCCAAGAATCAGGCTGCACATCACAGAACACAACAGACAGGGCGGTATCATGTCTCATTTCTCGCGTCGCAGCATCGCCTGCTTCCTTGCCACGAGCGCGTTTTACGCAGCACCGGCTTTTGCGCAGGAGACCCCGCCCGCCGATGAAGCGGCCACCACTACCGACGATACCGAAATCATCGTCACCGCACAAAAGCGCAGCGAAAGCATGCAGAACGTGCCGATCTCGATCCAGGCACTCGGCACGCAAAAGCTCGATCAGCTCAACATTTCCGACTTCAAGGGCTATGCCCAGCAGCTGCCTTCGGTCTCGTTCCAGAGCTCGGGCACCCCGGGCGTCAGCGTGATCTACATGCGCGGTGTCGCCTCGGGCGGGGACGGCAACCACTCGGGCCCGCTGCCCTCGGTTGGCGTCTATCTAGATGAACAGCCGGTCACGACTATCGGCGGCAATCTTGACATTCATATCTATGACATCGCGCGGATCGAAAGCCTCTCGGGCCCGCAAGGCACGCTGTACGGCGCTTCGTCCGAAGCGGGCACGATCCGCATCATCACCAACAAGCCGTCGACCGCTGGCTTCGAAGGCCGGGTCGATGGCGAGATCAACCATGTCGAGAAGGGTGATTGGGGCGGCAAGCTTGAAGGCATGCTCAACCTGCCGATTTCCGCCAACATGGCACTGCGCGTGGTCGGCTGGTACGAACGCGACGCCGGCTATATCGACAACGTTCCCGGATGCCGTGCCTTCCTGCCCGAAACCAATCCGCTGAGCTGTCCGCCGGCAACGGCTGGCGGGATCCGTGTCAGCAACGCCGCTTTCGTCAAGAAGGACTACAACCACACCGAGATCGCCGGCGGCCGCGCCGCGTTGAAGGTCGACCTTGACGAAAACTGGACGATCACGCCGACCGTCACGTACCAGGATACTCGCAGCCACGGATCCTATGGCTACGATCCCAAGACCGGCGACCTGCAGGTCCAGCACTTCGCCAGCGAGTTCCGCAGCGACAAGTTCGTCCAGGCGGCGCTGACGATCGAAGGCAAGCTGGGCAACTGGGACGTGACCTACGCCGGTGCCTACCTCGACCGTAAAACCAACAGCTCGGCCGACTATATCGATTACGCCGAAGCTTACGATCAGCTCTATTCGACTTACGGCGGGGTCGCGGGTTACTTCTATTTCAGCGATTCGCTCGGCAATACGATCAACTCGGCGCAGGTCGTGCTCGGCACCGATCACTTCAAGAAGTTCAGCCAGGAACTGCGCATCGCTTCGCCTGCCGACCAGCCGCTGCGCGTGGTTGCAGGCGGGTTCTACCAATACCAGTCGAACGACATCCATCAGGATTACCGCGTCGCGGGGCTCGATCCGCTGCTCTCGGTCAATGGGCAGCCGGGTACGCTATGGCTGACCCAGCAGCACCGTATCGACCGCGACTATGCGATGTTCGGTGAACTTTCTTACGACCTGTCCGACAAGCTGACCTTCACGGCTGGGGCACGCGCGTTCTTCTATGACAACAGCCTGATCGGGTTCTTCGGTTTCGGCCGCAATCCGGGCGGAAATTATACTGATTATCCGCGTAACGGCGTGGGCAGCTCGCGCACGGGGGTCGCGGGCTGCTTCACCAGCACCGGCAGCCGCCTGCGCCCGGTAGCCGGAACGCCCGGTATCGTCCTGTTGCCGCCCGCAGTGCCCGGCGGTCCCTGTACCAACCTTGGCATCTACGTGCCCGGAGTTGGGATTGAGCCGGTCAGCGCGCGCGGCGAAGGGATCACCTATCGCTTCAACGCGACCTGGAAGCCGGCCAATGGCCTGATGTTCTATGCCACGGCGTCAAAGGGGTATCGCCCCGGCGGGATCAACCGCCGCGCCGATGTGCCGCCGTACCAGTCGGACTTCCTCAACAACTACGAAATTGGCTGGAAGACCACGCTGGCACCGGGGCTGCGCTTCAACGGAGCGATCTATCATCAGGATTGGAAGGCGTTCCAGTTCGCCTTCCTGGGTGCCAACTCTTTCACCGAAATCCACAATGGTCCCGATGCGCGAATCAACGGGATTGAGATGGATCTGGCCTATAACAGAGATGGGTTGTCGCTGAACCTTGGCGGATCGTACACCGATGCCAAGACCAAGAAGAGCCTGTGCGGTATCGATGATCCGACCTTCACCTGCACTCAGGCTGGTCCGGGCGGGGAGATCAACTATGTCGCCGCTCCCGCAGGAACCCGCCTGCCGATTACGCCTCAATTCAAACTGTCGGGCACCCTGCGCTACACCGTCAAGTCGGGTTCGATGAAGCCTTACGGGCAAGTCAACGTGTCGTACCAGAGCAAAGCCTCGTCGGATATCCGGACCAAGGTGTTTGTCGCGGCGCCCAATGGCGATGCGCAGCTACACGATCCGACGGTTCCCGCGGACCTCCTGTTGCCAGGCGCGTTCTACAATCCAGCGGCAACGTTGGGCGGTCTTCCGGCCTACGCCACGATGAACCTGGCAGTGGGGGCCGATTGGTCGACGTTCAATATCGAACTGTTCGTCGCGAATGTGTTCGACACGCGCGGCCAGATTTCACGGTTCCAGGAATGCGGCGCGTGCAGCCAGCGGCCCTATATCGTGCCGATCACGCCGCGCACGATCGGCCTCAGGCTGGGCGCGAAGTTCTGATCCTTTAGGCCTCGCTGGGCAGCGTGCAGACGCTGACCCGCGAGTGCTCAGGCGAGAACCGATTCGGCGCTCAGGCGCCGTCTCCGAAGCGCTCCATCCGGAAGGCGGCGCTGAGGTATTCGTCAGCGGCGGCCTTGAGCTTGGGTTCCTTGGCGAAAGCGTCCGCAGGTAGCGGCGCGATGCCGAGTGCTTCGAGCAGGCACCACAGCGCGAAACGGCGCCCAGGCTCACGTTCCACCCCGAAGCCGATTTTCAGCTGATCGGCCGCCTGCTCGTATTCGTCATCGCTCAGCGCCGATGGATCGTCGGTCCCGAAAAAGTGCAGAAGCAGGGTGTCGAGCTCCATGACTCAGCTCAGCCAGCCGAGCATCTGCGCTGCGTACAAGGCCGCGCCGCCAGCCAGAGCCGCGGCGACATAGCGCGGCCAGTGCGAAGGTTCGCCGCGCCGTTCCCACACCAGCGGGACATCGGGCAGCGGCGGCGCTTCGGGCGCGCCGCCCTTGGCCGGGAAACTGTCTTCCAGGCGGCGGACCAGTTCGGGGACGCGCAGCAAGGTCTGGGCATCATCGCGTAACCGCTCGGCAATCGCCGCTTCGGGGCCCAGTTCGTCGCGGATCCAGCCTTTGACGAAGGGCCCCGAGACGTCCCACATGTTGATGCCCGGATCGAGCTGGGTGGCAAGGCCTTCGACCATCACCATGGTCTTCTGCAGCAGCAGCAGGTGCGGCTGGGTCTGCATGTCGAAATCGCGGGTGATCGCGAACAGCCCGTCGAGCATCTGCCCGACCGACAGCTCGCTCACCGGCTTGCCGCGCATTGGCTCGCCCACCGCGCGCAGCGCAGTCGCGAACTCGTCGACCGAATGGTAGCTCGGCACGTATTGGGCTTCGAAGTGAATTTCGGCGACGCGGCGGTAATTGCCGGTGGTCAGGCCATAGAGGATTTCCGCGAGCCAGACCCGTGCGCGCCGGTTGATCCGCCCCATGATCCCGAAATCGATCGCCACAATGGTGCCATCGCTTTCCACGAACAGGTTGCCCTGGTGCATGTCGGCATGGAAGAACCCTGAACTGATTGCTTGAGTCAAAAAGGCCAGCACCAACCGTTTGGCCAGCGCGGGACGGTCAATGCCGGCGGCATCCAGTGCGGCCATCTCGCTGATCTTGATCCCATCGATCCAGTCAATCGTCAGCACCCGGCCGCTGGTCCGGTCCCAGTCGATCCCTGGCACGCGGTAGCCTTCGTAACCGGCCATTGCCTCGGTCAGTTCGGAGGCCGAAGCAGCCTCGCGCCGCAGGTCGAGCTCGCGCACGGTCCAGCGCTTGAAATTGGCGATCACCAGGCGGGGGCGCAGCCGCGAAGCTTCGCCGCCGAGCGCCTCAAGGTGCGCGGCGGCCCATTCGTACGTATCGATATCGCGCGCCAGCTTTTCGCGGATGCCGGGGCGCATGACCTTGACCGCGACCTGGCGGCCCTCGGTGGTGACCGCCTTATAGACCTGCGCAATCGAGGCTGAGCCGATCGGGGTCTCGTCAAACTGGGCATAGAGTACTTCGAGCGGCTTGCCGAAGCTCGTCTCGATCTCGCGCCGGATCAGCGGGAACGGCATCGGCGGCAGGCTATCCTGCAACGACAGCAGATTGCGCGCGGCCTCTTCGCCAATCAGATCGGGCCGGGTGGCAAGCGCCTGCCCCAGCTTGATCGCCGCTGGACCGATCGCGGTGAAGGCCCCGGCATAGTCGGGTTCACTGGGCTGGACCGCACCGAACCGGGCGATCCGGCACAGCCGCCGCACCGGGGCGGGCGTATTGATGTCCTGCTCGATCCCGCGCAGCGCGCCATGCCGCGCCAGGGTCCGGCCCCAACGCAGCAGACGGAACACATGAGTGCTGGGCCGGGTCAGATCTTCCACCCCGAATGGATCGCGACCAGCCCGCCCAAGATCGGTTCGACCTTGGTCCGGGTGAACCCGGCTTCGCGGATCATCGCCTCGAATTCGGGCATCTTGGGGAAGCGGCGGATCGATTCGATCAGGTAGCGATAGCTTTCCGCGTCGCCCGCGATTGCTTCGCCGATTTTCGGCACAAGTTTGTGCGAGTAGAAATCGTAGACTTCCTTGAAGCCGGGCCACTGGGTGGTCGAGAATTCAAGGCAATAGAACCGCCCGCCATGCTTGAGCACGCGATAAGCCTCGGCCAGCGCCGCGTCGATTCGGGTCACGTTGCGGATCCCGAAGGCGATCGTAAAGGCATCGAAGAAGCGATCGGGGAAGCTCAGTTCCTCGGCGTTCTGGCGCGACCAGACGAGCGTATCGAAGCCCTTGTCCATCGCCCGCTCGATCCCGACGTCGAGCATGTCCTGATTGATGTCCGAGACGGTTACCTGGGCGCCGTGCTTGGCCATGCGGAAGGCGATGTCGCCGGTGCCGCCGGCCATGTCGAGGATCGTCTCGCCGCTACGCGGTTTGACCCGGCGCACGAACTGGTCCTTCCACAACCGGTGCATGCCCACCGACATGGCATCGTTCATCACGTCGTACTTCTTCGCCACCGAAGAAAAGACCGCGCTGACCTTGTCGGTCTTCTCCTCGGGAGAGACCTCGTCGTAGCCAAAAGATACCGTTTCGCTCATGCGCCGCGCCTTAGCGAATCGTGGTGCGAGGTGCCAGTGAAAGCGTGTGAGTTTTTGATGGCGCGGTGCGGATTTGCATCCGCAAATCGCTCACCAATCAGGCAGCTGGCGGAGCAAACATGTAGGGCATCAAGTGGCCGAGGAAGTTCTGCTTGCCCAGCGGCACGCCATTGGCGCGCATGATCGCGTAAGCGGTGGTGGCGTGGAAGTAGAAGTTGGGCAGGGCAAACCCGCTGAGGAAGGTCTTGCCGTCGAACTTGACCCCGCCGCCATTGGGGAAGGTGATCACCACTTCACGGTCAGCACCGGCATCGTAATCAGCGGGATCGATCGACTGAAGGTACGCGATGGTCTTGTCGCAGCGGTCCTTGAGCTCGGCGAAAGACGTTTCAACGTCGGGCATCGCCGGGGCTTCGGTTCCGGTCATGCGGGCGCCGGCGCCCTTGGCTGCATCGGAAGCGATCTGGATTTGCCGGGCCAGGGCGAACATGTCGTCGGCGAGCTTCGCTTCGAGCAATGCGGCCTCGTTCCCGGTGCTGGCGGCGACGTCGAGCCACGACTTGATGTTGCCCAGCATGCCGGTGAAGGCCGGAACGGTAGCGGCGTGGAATGAGTAGGACATGACGATCTCCCAAAGATTTTTGAAGTTGCGGGCGGGATAGGGAGGCGGGTTGTTAGTTGCAATAAGAAACTGATTGTCGCGCTGCCGGGCAGTGCCTAGGCAGTCCCCAATGCCCGAGCTTCCTGAAGTTGAAACCACCGTTCGCGGTCTCGCGCGCTATCTCGACGGCGCGCGGATCGAGCGATTGATCCTGCGCCGCGCTGACCTGCGCCGCCCGTTTCCCGAAGGACTGGTCCAGGCGATGAGCGGGGCCGCGGTGACCGGGCTTGGCCGCCGCGCCAAATACGGCCTCATCCACACCGGCCGCGGCACCACGCTGGTCTTTCATCTCGGCATGTCGGGGCGCTGGCGAATCGAGCCCGAGGAACTGGGCAAGCACGATCACCTGGTGATCGAGACCGCGAGCGGCCACATCTTGTCGCTGTGCGATCCGCGCCGGTTCGGATCGGTCGACCTGGTTGATACGGCAAGCCTCGATCTGTGGCCAACTTTCGCCGCGCTCGGCCCTGAACCGCTGGGCGATGTCTTTTCGGTATCGCACCTCAAGGCCGCACTCGCCGGGCGCAGCGCCGCGATCAAGCTGATGCTGCTCGACCAGCGAATCGTTGCAGGGCTCGGCAATATCTACGTTTGCGAAGCGCTGTTCCGCGCGGGCATCGATCCGCGCAAGGCTGCGGGCAAGGTCACCCGGCCCGCGCTCGCGCGGCTGGTGCCGGCGATCAAGGGGGTGCTGGCCGAAGCGATCGAAGCCGGCGGGTCGACCCTGCGCGACTATGCCCAGCCATCGGGGGAGCTTGGCTATTTCTCCAAGCAGTTCGACGTCTACGACCGTGAGGGCCAGCCTTGCTCTCGTTGCGGCGCGCCGATAGCGCGGTTCGTCCAGGGCGGACGGAGCACGTGGTTCTGTCAAAAATGCCAGAAATAGGCCGCAAAGCTTGACCGACAAGGGCCTCGTCGCTAAGGGCCGCGCTTTCCGGCGGGTCGAGTCCGCCTCAGCATAGAGATTCAAGGACGAACATGGCCAACACGCCGCAAGCCAAGAAGCGCAATCGCCGCAATGACAAGCGTGCCGAAATCAACGGCAATCGCCTGGGCCGCATCCGCACCTTCATCAAGAAGGTCGAAGCTGCGCTCGACGGCGGCGACAAGCCTGCCGCAACCGAAGCGCTGGCCGCTGCGCAGCCTGAACTCGCGCGCGGCGTCGCCCGCGGCGTGATGCACAAGAACACTGCGGCGCGGAAACTGTCGCGCCTGACCAAGCGGGTTGTCTCGCTCGGTTAATTCTTCGCAACCGATTCGCTCTGGATGGGGCAGGTCGGCGGCACGGAAGCAGAACGAAATTGGTTAAAGGCCGGGGCGCAAGCCACCGGCCTTTTTTCTGCGGCTGCGAAGGCGAAATGCTGCAATGCGTTAAGACTATGTATTCCCGCGATTCGCACGGTGCGAGATTGCAAATTTAGAATAAAACATAGTGAAAACAATATAGTAGCCCATTGCTAGCGGCTTTCAGGGGCTGCGCATGAGTCAAGGGCATTTATTTCAGTTTTTTTACGGTCAACGCCTTGCTCTCATCACACAACCGTTCATAAATCCGCTCACGGTCTTGAAAGCGAAAATCGCGGTTCGGGCCTCACAAAAATTGCTGAGAAGGCAAGCCGGTTTTGGGCATCCGGCTTTCGGAGGAGTGCGGCTTCGCGCTTCTGGTGTTGGGTGTTGGATTCGGGGGCGAATCGAGTGACGGTGATGGCAACAGGCGGAGCATTGCAAACCTCCGCCACAATCAAGTCGGATGAGGATCGGATGCGCGACGAACAGGATGCGCTGGATCTGTCGGCCGACTGGGCAGATATCAGCCAGGGTCTGCGCAAGGACCTTGGCCAGCAGCTCCACAGTCAGTGGATCAAGCCGATCCAGCTGGGCGGGTTCTGCAAGGAAACCGGCACGCTTGACCTGCACTTGCCAACCGAATTTTCGGCCAATTGGGTAGCGGACCGGTTTTCCGACCGGCTCTCGCTCGCGTGGAAGATCGCCCGGCCGGATATCCGCAATGTCCGTATTTCGGTGCAGCCGGGACGGCGCGCGCCGCAAGGACTACGCTTCGGTTCGGGCGACGGCAGAGGCCGCGGCGGCGAAGCGGTTCCCGCCGCGCAGCCCGGCGATGCGCTGGGCATGAGCGCGGCCGAGCTCGGCGGACTTGGCCCCAATGGCCTCGGCATGGCCTCGATCGGGCTTGACCCCTCGCTGACCTTCACTACCTTCGTATCGGGTTCGGCCAATGTGCTCGCCAGCAATGCCGCGCAGCGCATGGCCGCGACCGAGACCCCCCAGTTCGCCCCGCTTTACCTCAAGGCCGCCACTGGCCAGGGCAAGACCCACCTGCTCCACGCAATCGGCCACGCCTATCTTCAGGCGCACCCCCGGGCGCGGATTTTCTACTGCTCGGCTGAACGCTTCATGGTCGAATTCGTCCAGGCATTGCGCCAGAACCAGACGATCGAGTTCAAGACCCGGCTGCGCGGCTTCGACCTGCTGCTGGTTGACGATATCCAGTTCATCATTGGCAAGGCGTCGGCGCAGGAAGAGCTGCTTTACACGATCGATGCGCTACTCGCCGAAGGCAAGCGGCTGGTCTTCGCCGCCGACCGCGCACCGCAGGCGCTCGACGGGGTCGAGCAGCGGCTACTGTCGCGCTTGTCGATGGGCCTCGTCGCCGATATCCAGCCGGCTGATATCGATCTGCGCCGCACCATCCTCGAACACCGGCTGCAGCGCTTTTCGCCCACCCATGTCCCGGCGGACGTGGTCGAATTCCTCGCCCGGACGATCAACCGCAACGTGCGCGAGCTGGTTGGCGGCCTTAACAAACTGATCGCCTATGCCCAGCTTACGGGTCAGGCGGTGTCGCTCCAGCTCGCCGAAGAGCAGCTGACCGATATCCTTTCGGCCAACCGCCGCCGGATCACGATCGACGAGATCCAGCGCACCGTGTGCCAGTTCTACCGGGTCGACCGGACCGAGATGTCGAGCAAGCGCCGCGCCCGCGCCGTGGTGCGTCCACGCCAGGTCGCGATGTACCTCGCCAAGGTGCTGACCCCGCGGAGCTATCCCGAGATCGGCCGCAAGTTTGGCGGCCGCGATCACTCGACCGTGATCCACGCGGTCCGCCTGATCGAAGATCTGCGCACGCGCGATGCCGACATGGACGGCGACGTGCGCAGCCTGCTGCGCCAGCTGGAAAGTTGATT
This sequence comes from Sphingomonadaceae bacterium, assembly GCA_025359685.1. Classification (GTDB taxonomy): domain Bacteria; phylum Pseudomonadota; class Alphaproteobacteria; order Sphingomonadales; family Sphingomonadaceae; genus Novosphingobium. The sequence continues at coordinate 30,975 of JANYEY010000062.1, forward strand.
TCAGGGCGGCAACGTGAGCAGGGCTGACCGCCTCGAACGGCTTGACGGTCAGCGGCTGGATGCGGAAACCGAATTTAGCGGCCTGCTGATCGCCGCCCTGCGCGAAACGGCTGCGGGGTCCTGGGGGCTGTTCGGGCACAATTCCGATAAATTTGCGCGCAAGCTGTGGGACCCGAAGGTCACCGAACTGACTGATCTGGGCGAACAGATCGATGCAATGCGCGCCACGCTGGGGCTCGAGCCCTATGCTCTGTTCGCCGAATTTCTGAAGTCACGCGGCCCGGTCGCGTCCAATGCGCCGGGTGAACCCAAACAAGCCAAAAGCTGGCTGACCAGGTTGGGCGACGATCACTAGCGCGGTGGACAGCCCTGTTCACAAGGCTGTGCACGCCTAGATCAAGCCGACATCCCCCCATCGATCACCAGTTCGCTCCCGGTGGTGAAGGCAGCGCGGTCGCTGGCGAGGAACACGACCGCATCGGCGACGTTCTGCGGCTCACCCAGGTGGCCGAGCGGGTGCATGGCGGCAACCTGCGCCAGCACTTCGTTGTCGCCCATGCCCTGAGCAACCGCAAAATCATCAATCAGCGCGCGGCCCATCCGGGTATCAATCACTCCGGGGTGGACCGAATTGACCCGGATCCGCGCCGCGGCCAGTTCTTTCGCGCAGCCTTTGGTGAACAGGCGAACCGCGCCCTTGGTCGAATTGTAGCAAGTCGCGCCCGCCGCGCCTTCGATCCCCGCCACCGATGAGAGGTTCACGATTGCGCTGCCACCGCGCCACAAGTGCGCGCGCTCGGCCAGCAAAGGGATCGCCGCGCGGGTGCCCATGAACACGCCCTCGCAGTTGACCGCGTGAAGCCGCCGCCAATCCTCCAGCGTGGTTTCGGTGATCGGCTTGAACAGCCACAGCCCGGCGTTGTTGACCAGAATATCGAGCCCGCCGACTGTGCTGCGCATCCAGTCCATCGTCCCCGCCCAGTCAGCTTCGCTGGTCACATCCTGCGCACGCGCGATGCCGCCAATCTCGGCGGCGAGGTCCTCGGGCGCCGCCAGATCGGTGACCGCAACTTTCGCGCCCGCCGCCGCCAGCGCGCGCGCGGCTGCCGCACCAAGCCCGGTTGCTGCGCCGGTTACCAGCGCAATGCGCCCATCCAGATCACCCATGCTCGCTCTCCCTTGTCCCGGTCGTTCCCGGCTGATTTGCGCTTACTTCTGAACCTTGCCGAACAATCCCGCCAGCGCCTCGTGCGTAGCGCGCATGTCGGCCTCGGTGCTGCAGATCTCGACCAGTGTCAGCCCGTCGACCAGCGCGATGATCGCCCCGGCCAAAGCCGCGCGGTCGGTGCCGCTCGGCACATCAAGCCGCGGCGCGAGCCACGCCTTGAAGCCGCCCAGCAGCTGCGCCGAGATCGTCACGAAGGGTTCCTCACCCTTGGCCGCGGCGCCGATCATCTCGACCCACAGCCGCATGAACCGGCGCATCTCGGGCCCCGAGGTCAGCTCGGCGGCGAGCAATATCAGTTCGCGCGGCGGCAGCTTGGTCCCATCGGGCAGCGCGGTCGCCAGACCGGCGACTGAATGCGCCGCGATCCGCGCGGTCGCGGCGGCGAGCACCTCGGTCTTGTCGGTAAAGTAATAGAGCAGCATCCGGTCGCTGACCGCGGCGGCACGGGCCAAAGAACGCAGGCTGGTCTGGGTCAGCCCGGTGGCAAGCAGGTGCTCTGCCAGCCGCTCCGTCACCCGTTCGCGCTGCTGATCCCGAATGCTCATCAAACCCTCTTGTAGCGCGTGCTACATATCTCTATTATGTAGCAACCGCTACAGGAGTTCGCCATGCCCCAGAGCCTATACGCAGTCCTGCCGATTGTCGCGATCTTGCTATTCATCGGCGCGGGGCTGACGGTCGCCGCCCGATCTAGGACAAGGCGTATCGGAAGCTGGCTGCTAGCCGCTGCGTTGGGCGGCCTGTTCACCGCGTGGTCGCTTTACACAGTGGCCGCAGAGGGACCGCTGGGCTTTTGGCCGAACCACACGAGAAGCGCCTGGGGCAACCAGGTGTGGTTCGATCTCCTGCTCGCGATCGGCACCGCGTGGGCACTGCTGCTCCCGCGCTCCCGCGCGCCCGCGCCGCGGGCATGCGGCCGGTGCCGTGGCTGATTCTGATCGTTTGCACCGGCTCGATCGGGCTGCTGGCAATGCTGGCGCGCTGCCTGTTCGTTGAAAGCCGCCAATCCCAAGCTTGAAGGAGAATCCGATGCCGCTATTCCGCCTGTTCCTGCTCGCCTGCCTGATCACGATCACCGTCTACACCGGCGTGACCATCGCTCACCATGGCATGAGCCTGATGCCGGTGTTCCTCGGCGACATTGCGGCGATGGCCTGGCAAGGCCAGTTCAACGTCGATTTCACCTGCTTCCTCGCGCTCTCGGCGCTGTGGGTATCGTGGTGGCATCAGTTCAGCCCGGGCGGCCTCGCGCTGGGGGTGGCCGCCTTCTTCGGCGGGATGCTGTTTCTGTCGATCTACCTGCTGATCCACACTGCGCGGAGCGGGGGCGATGTAAAGACACTGTTGCTGGGCGAAGCGCGAGCAGCCTAGACCGCCAACGCCGCGCTCAGCTCTTCGCGCAGTTCGCGGCGCAGGAATTTGCCGCTGGCGTTGCGTGGTAGCGGTTCGTTGAGGAACCAGATGTAGCGCGGCACCTTGTGCTTCGCCATCACGTCCATGCAGTGCGCCTTGAGCTCGGTCTCATCGAGCGTGTCGCCGGCCTTCAAGACTACCGCTACGCCGACCTCTTCGCCAAGCCGCTCGTCGGGCACCCCGAACACGCAGCATTCAGCCACCGCAGCGTGGCGGTAAATGCCCGATTCGACCTCGCTGCAGAACACGTTCTCGCCGCCGCGCAGGACCATGTCCTTCTTGCGGTCGACGATGTAGATGAACCCGTCGGTGTCGATCCGGGCGATGTCGCCGGTGTGCAGCCAGCCGCCATCGGTGATCGTGGCGGCGGTCGCATCGGGCCGGTTGATGTAGCCCTTGATCACCGACGAGCCTTTGACCCACAGCTCGCCGAGCTCGCCCTGCGCCACTTCTTTGTCATCATCGTCGACGCATTTGACCTCGAAGTTGGGCATATAAGGCCCGGCGCTGTCGGGCTTGGCGACGAAGAAGTCCCCGGTCACCGAAGTGATGATCCCGCAAGTCTCGGTCATGCCATAGCCGGTGGTCGGCCGCGCGGTGGCGATCTTCTCATCGATCTTCAGCACCAGATCGGGCGGGACCTGCGCCCCGCCGCCGGACATGCCGGTGAGGCTCGAGGTGTCGAACTTGGCAAAGTCAGGGTGGTTGATGATCTCGCGGCTCATCACCGGTACGCCGCTGATCCCGGAAATTTTGTACTTTTCGACCAGCCGCAGCGCCTCGCCCGCCTCCCACTTGTACATCAGCACGATCGCCCCGCCGGCGGCAGTGGTCAGGTAAGCGCCGCAATTGTTGGCGGTGACGTGGAACAAGGGCGTGGTCAGCAGGGTCACGGCTGGCGGCGGATCGAGCGGCGCGGCGAAGCCGGTCGCACGCTCGACCGCGAGCGCCTGCGCGGTGGTCGAATAGACCATGTTGAGCAGGTTCGCGACGCAGCCGCGATGGGTGAGCTGCGCGCCCTTGGGGAAGCCGGTGGTGCCCGAGGTGTAGAAGATCGAGGCATCGGCATCGGGATCGACCACGACTTCGGGCATCGCCCCACCGTGTGCGATAACCTCGCTCCAGTCGGTCACCCCGATGTGCGGTGATGTGCGCACGCCGACGAGCTTGACCCCGTCGGTCAGGCCCGGCGTTTCGTGCACGCGGGCCAGCCGCTCGGTATCGGCAAACAGGACCTTGGGGGCGGAGTCCTTCATCGCGAATGCCATTTCCTCGCCGTTCCACCACGCGTTCATGCCCACTGCGGAGACCCCGATCGAGACGCAAGCCCAGTAGATCAGCATCCATTCGGGATAGTTGCGCATCGCGATTGCCACCCGGTCACCGGGCTTGACGCCTTGCGCGAACAGCCAGGCGGCGACCGCGTTCACCGCGGCATGTGCCTCGGCATAGGTCATCACCTCGTCCTGGTAGATCAGGTAGGGACGCTCGGCGAACATCGCGCTCGACAGCCACACTTCGCGCACCGAGGGCGGGGCGTTTTTGAACACCTTGAGCTGGTTCCCCAGCACCTCGGCGTCGGTGATTTCGAATTGTCCGCCCGGTCCGGTCAGTTCCTCGCGCACTTGGCGCAGCTCGGCATAATGCATCGCTCATCCCATTGTTTTCTTAATTGTCCGGTTAAGTGCCGCACTGGGCTGGGCTGCGCAAGAACCTTCCTTTGCCGCAGCGGCAATTCACCCTACAGGCGATCGTATATGTCGCTCCCGCCTGACCGCCTCGAACGCTTTGCCCGCCATATCGTCCTGCCCGAACTGGGCGGGGCGGGGCAGGTCGCGCTCTCGGGTGCGAACGTCGCGATTGTCGGGCTGGGCGGGATCGGTTCGCCCGCGCTGCAATACTTGGCAGCGGCGGGAATCGGCACCCTGACGCTGATCGACCGCGATGTGGTCGACGCATCGAACCTGCAGCGCCAGACGATTTATCGCGAAAGCGATGTCGGCCGCCAGAAGGCCGACCTTGCGTGCGAGTGGGTGAGCAAGTTCGATGGGTCCCTCAAGGTCCGCGTCCACGCCGAGGCGTTGGGGTATCACAACGCGGCGCAATCCCTTGAAGGTGCTGACCTTGTGCTCGACGGGTGCGACAATTTCGCGACTCGGCTGGTGGTGTCGGACACCTGCGTGCGGCTCGGCATTCCGCTCACCAGCGCGGCGATCGGGCGGTTCCAGGGGCAAGTCGCAAACTTCGCCGGACATTTGCCGGGACAGGCTTGCTACCGCTGCTTTGTCGGCGAGGCGTTCGATGCCGAGGACTGTGACACCTGCGCTGAAGACGGCGTGCTCGGCGCGATGGCCGGGATGGTCGGGGCGTTTGCCGCGATGCAGGCGGTGCGGGTGCTGGTGCAGGGCAAAGCCGCGCTGGGCGATCCGCAATGGGGCCAGCTGCACCTGTTCGAAGGGCTGGTGCCGAGTCTTCGGACGATGCGGATCGCGAAGGATCCCGAATGCCGAGGTTGCTGCGCCTAGAAGCTTGCTCCGTCGACGTGGCGGATCGGCAAGTCTTGCCACAACGCCGGATCGAACATCCTGAGGTTTACCGCCATCCGCTGGTAGGCCGGGTCAACCGGGGTCCAGTGCGTGGTGCAGCCGCAGGTGGCGCAGTGCCAGGTATCGAGCATGCAATCACCCTGGCGGTACGCCACGCCTTCGCCCTCGACCGTGATCTTTGCCGGTTCGGCATAGGCCCAAAGCCCGCCGATCCGGCGGCAGATCGAACAGTTGCAGCTTACCGCCTCGACCGGATCTTCGCGCAGCACCAGCCGCATCGCGCCGCAGTGGCAGCTGCCGTGGTGTTCGCTCATCGCAGCATCTCCTGGGTCCATTGCGGCACCAGTTCGCTTGCCGGACCGAGCCGCGTCTCATGAAACATCGAAGACCCTTGGCTGCGTTCGAGATTGAGCTCAAGTGTCTCGGCACCGAGTTCGACCGCGTTCTGGACGAAACCCGCCGCGGGATAAACTGCACCCGAGGTGCCGATCGAAACGAACAGGTCGCAAGTCCGCAGCGCCGCGTAGATTTCGCCCATGCGGTACGGCATCTCGCCGAACCACACGACATCGGGGCGCAACGTGCGGGCGCTGCACACCGGGCAGGGCGGGCGCTCGATCAGGGTGGCGCGCCACGGAGAGTGGACGTCGCAGCTGGTGCACCAGGCGTTGAGGTGTGTCCCGTGCATGTCCAGCACCCGTTTCGCTCCGGCGCGTTCGTGCAGGTCATCGACGTTTTGCGTCACGATCAGCAGTTCGCCGTTCCACTCCGCGTCGAGCTTCGCCAAGGCGTAGTGCGCCGGATTGGGCAGCTTCTCCTGGATCGCCGCGCGCCGCATGTCGTAGAAGCGCAGCACCAGCTCGGGATCGCGGGCAAAGCCTTCGGGGGTGGCGACGTCCTCGACCCGATGCTGTTCCCACAGGCCACCTTCGCTGCGGAAGGTATCGATCCCGCTCTCGGCGGAAATGCCTGCGCCGGTCAGGATCACGATGTTGCGGATTTGGCCCATGTCCCGCATGAAGCACGCCACACATGGGGACGGCAATGGCACGAATCGGCATCATCGGCAGCGCAGGGCGCATGGGAGCGGCGCTGGTCGAGGCAATTGCCGCGGCGGGCGAGGTCCATTCCGGCGGGGTCGACCAGGCCGGTGACCTGGCCGCACTGGCTGGCGCCAGCGACGTGCTGGTCGATTTCTCCTCGCCGGCCGCGCTTGAGGCGACTCTCGATGCGGCCATGGCAGCAGGCGTGCCGATTCTGGTCGGCACCACCGGCCTTGAGGAGCGCCACCTGTGGCTGTGCGATCACGCAGCGGCAAAGATCGCAGTGCTGCAGACCGGCAACACCTCGCTTGGCGTGACGCTGCTCGCTCACCTGGTGCGCGAGGCGGCAGGGCGGCTTGGTGAGAACTGGGATATCGAGGTCGTGGAGATGCACCACCGGATGAAAATCGACGCGCCATCGGGCACCGCGCTGCTGCTCGGACAAGCTGCGGCGGAGGGACGCGCGATCGATTTGGCGGACCACAGCGCACGCGGCCGCGACGGGATCACCGGGGCGCGGCATGCGGGCGACATCGGCTTTGCCAGCTTGCGCGGCGGCAGCGTGGCGGGCGATCATTCGGTACTGTTCTTGGGGGAAAGCGAGCGGCTGACCCTGTCGCATCTGGCCGAAGATCGCAGCATCTTCGCCAAGGGCGCGGTGCGGGCGGCGCGGTGGCTGATTGGCAAGACACCGGGGCGCTACACCATGCCCGAGGTTCTGGGGCTTTGAACAAGGCGGACATTTTCGAATTTTTCCGCCGCCTCGCCGAAGACAATCCCTCGCCCGAGACCGAGCTTGAATTCGGCAATGCCTTCCAGCTGGTCGTCGCGGTGGCGCTGTCGGCGCAGTCGACCGACGTCGGGGTGAACAAGGCGACGCGGGGGCTGTTTGCGAGGGTCAAGACCCCGCAGGAGATGCTCGACCTGGGCGAACCAGGCCTCAAGGAACACATCAAGACGATCGGCCTGTTCAACACCAAGGCCAAGAACGTGATCGCGCTGTCGCAGCTGCTGGTCGATGAGTTCGGCGGCGAAGTACCGGCAACCCGAGATGAGCTGGTGCGGCTGCCCGGGGTCGGGCGCAAGACCGCCAACGTCGTGCTCAACTGCTGGTTCGGCCAGGAAACCTTCGCGGTCGATACGCACATCTTCCGCGTCGGCAACCGCACCGGGCTCGCGAAAGGCAAGACCCCCGAACAGGTCGAGGCGCAGCTTGAAAAGAAGGTGCCGCAGCCCTTCCGCCTTGGCGCGCATCACTGGTTGATCCTGCACGGCCGCTACACCTGCAAGGCGCGCACGCGCGAATGCTGGCGCTGCCCGGTGGCGGACTTGTGCGTCTACAAGTTCAAGTCCCCGCCGCCCAAGAAGTAGTCCCTAGGCCTGCGGATCGAGGTGCAGGCCTTTCCTGCCGTGTTCGGGCGTTTCGCTCGGCGCCTGCAGGTCCGCATCGGGGTCTATCGGCGGCTGGAGCATGCCTTCCCACTTGGTGATGACCGAGGTCGCCACCGCATTGCCCAGCACGTTGGTCGCGGTGCGGCCCATGTCGAGGAACTGGTCGATGGCGAGGACCAAGGCGATGCCCTCGACCGGCAGATCGAACATCGCCAGCGTCGCGGCGATCACCACCAAGCTGGCGCGCGGCACCGCGGCGATGCCCTTCGAGCTGATCATGAGCGTCAGCAGGATCGCGATCTGGGTGCCGATCGGCAGGACGTGGCCGTAGGCCTGCGCGATGAAGATCGTCGCGAAGCTGGCATACATCATCGAACCGTCGAGGTTGAACGAGTACCCCAGCGGCAGCATCAGCCCCGATATGCGGCGCGGGATGCCGAACCGGTCGAGCTGTTCGAACAGCTTGGGCATCGCCGCCTCGCTGCTGGCGGTTGAGAAGGCGATCAGCACCGGCTGGCGGACATAGCGAACCAGTGTGAACACCCGCCCGCGCAGGAAGATAAAGCCGATCGCGATCAGCAGCGACCACAACAGCAGCAAGCTGAAATAGAACTCGGCCAGCAGCTTGGCATAGGTACCAAGGATGCCGAGGCCGTTCTTGGCAACGACGTTGGCCAATGCGCCGAACACCGCGAACGGGGCAAAGCGCATGACGTAGCCCGTAACCTGCAGCATCAGTTCGGCCAGCGCCTCGGCGCCGCGCACCAGCGGTTTGCCCTTTTCGCCGATCGCGGTGATCCCGATCCCGGCGAACAGCGAGAACACCAGGATCTGCAAGACGTTGTTGTCCGCCATCGCCTGGATGATATTCTTGGGGAAGACGTGTTCGATGAATTCGAACATGTCGAGTTTCTTGACCTCGCCGATCGACTGCGCCGACGCAGTTAGCGCCACGCCGACCCCGGGTTGGAACAGGTTGACCATCAGCAACCCAAGGCTGATCGAAATGAAGCTGGCGATGATGAACCACACGATCGCGCGGAACCCGATCCGGCCCACTGCGGCGCTGTCGTTCATGTGGGCGAGGCCTGAAACGATGGTCGCCAGTACCAGCGGGGCGACCACCATCTTGATCAGGTTGAGGAACACGGTGGACAGCACCTGGAAGCTGCGCGCCCAGTGCTCGGTGGACATCACGCCCGACAGCAGGTCCTGATTGACGAGGAAGCCGACCGCCACGCCGAGCACCATGCCGCCCATGATGCAGGCGGTGAGGTGGCTGGCGAGCAGGCCCAGGGCCTTGCCGAAAATCGAACGCTGCTCTGTCATGATGCTCCCCGCGAAACTTTGTTGCCGAGCAGCCTAACAGGCTGCGCCGGGCCGGGCAATCAGCCTGCCAGCGCCGCCTTCGCCACCCGCGTGTAAATCCGCACCAGCGCCTCAAGGTCTTCCACCGCAACTGCCTCGTCGCGCTTGTGCATTGTCGCGTTGCACAGGCCGAATTCGATCACCGGGCACAGGTCCTTGAGGAACCGCGCGTCGCTGGTCCCGCCGGTGGTGCTCGCTTCGGGGCGCAGCCCGACCTCGGCCTCGACCGTATCGGCGATCAGCTGCGAGAAAGCGCCGGGCGGGGTCAGGAACGCCTCGCCATAGACCACCTGCCGCACGGTGCCGCCATGCTTTTCGGCGATTGTGCGGACCCGCTCGCCTAGCTGTACGCCGGTGTGCTGGTCGTTGAAGCGGATCGACAACCGGGCACTCGCCCGCGCCGGGATTACGTTGGTTGCGGGATTGCCGACGGTGAGGTCAGTGATCTCGAGATTAGAGGCCTGGAACCAGTCGGTGCCGTCATCCAGCGGCATCGCCTTCAGTTCGGCCAGCATGTGCACCAGTTTGGTGATCGGGTTGTCGGCGAGGTGCGGATAGGCGACATGGCCTTCTTTGCCTTCGACCTCGAGCCACAGGTTGGTCGATCCGCGCCGCCCGATCTTCATCATGTCGCCCAGCCGGGAAACGCTGGTCGGCTCTCCCACCACGATCAGGTCAGGGATCGCCTGCACGGCGCGCATGTGCTTGATCAGCTCTTGCGTGCCGTAGGTCGCCGGGCCTTCCTCGTCGCCGGTAATGATGAAGCTGAGCGTGCCCGCATCCGTTGGCACCAAGGCTGCCGCAGCAACCATCGCCGCGATCGAGCCCTTCATGTCGACCGCGCCGCGCCCGTAGAGCAGATTGCCGCGCAGCTCCGGCGCAAACGGAGCGATGGTCCAGCCTTCGCCCGGCGGGACCACATCGACATGCCCGGCAAAGCCGAAGTGGCGGCTGCCCTCGGGTCCCTTGCGAATGGCAAACAGGTTCTCAACCGGCCCGTCCGGTGCTTCGCCCGCGTGGAAGCGGTGGACTGCAAAGCCCAATGGTTCGAGCTGGGCTTGCAGGCAATCGAACACCAGCCCCGCCGCCGGGGTGACGCTGGGGCAGGCGATCAGCGCTTCGGCCAATTCGACGACGGATGAGGCGGTGGTGGTCATGGCTTCGCTTTGGCATATGGGCTAGGCGGCCAAGTGACAAGCGGGAGTGCCAGCCATGCCCAAACTCGATCTCGAAAGTATTCTCCAGACCAACGCCACCGGTTACCCGAAAGTCTTTGCCGATGTCGTGGAAGGCCGGTGGTATCGCCGTCTGGCTCCGGCCACAGGCATCAGCGACTTCGGCGCCAGCCATGTCGTGCTCGCACCGGGCGCATGGTCGAGCCAGCGCCACTGGCACGTCGGCGAGGACGAGCTGGTGGTGATGATCAGCGGTGAAGCGGTGCTGGTCGATGACACCGGCGAAGTGCTAATGCGCCCGGGCGACGTCGCCGCCTTTCCCAAGAACGACGGCAATGGGCACGTGCTGCAAAACCGATCGGACAGTCCCTGCACCTATGTCGCGATCGGACGGCCTCAAGCCACCGATTGCCACTATCCCGACATCGACATGCACTTGTCTGCCGATGTGGGCGAGCAGCGGCGCAAGGACGGCAGCGCCTTTTGAGCTTACCCGCCGCCCATATCGACTGGTTCGGGTTCATCGCCGCTGTCGCCATCCTGGAGGTAACTCCGGGGGTCAATATGGCGTGGCTGGCCGGGCTTTCGCTGACCAAGGGGCGGCGCGCTGGCCTCGCCGCCACCGCGGGAATCGCGATCGGGCTGACGCTCAACGCCATGCTCGCCGGGGCGGGCCTGGCCGAACTGGTCCACGCCCATCCCGAGATGCAGGTCTGGCTGCGCCGAGGCGGGGCCGTGTTGATGCTGTTTCTGGCGTGGCGCACCTGGATCGATGAAACCACCAAGCCCGCGCCGCACGACGGGCGCAACGGCTTTGCCGCTGGCCTGCTGCTTAACGTGATCAACCCCAAGGCATTTGTATTTTTCCTGGTGGTGGTTCCGCCGTTCCTGTCGGGCGGACCGCTGCAGCTTAGTCAGGCCTTCGTGCTCGGGTTCGTCAGCGTGGCGATTGCCACTGCGGTGCACCTGTTCATCGTGTTCAGCGCCGCATGGGCGCATCCGTGGCTGAGCGACGCTTCGCACACGCGCAAGGTACGCCGGATCATGGCCGTGGTCATGGTCGGGGTGGCGGTGTGGTTCCTCGCCGGGTAACCCGCGCTTACTTCTTGTTCGCGGTCTCGAACTGCTCGATCACCCAGTCTTCCGACTCAGCCGCGGCAATCCAGCTTTGCAGCCATTCATGGCTCCACACCGCTTCCATATAGGCGAGCGCGAAGCCCGGCACCGCGATGCCATAGGAGATGAACCGGCTGACCACCGGCGCGTAAAAGATGTCCGCCGCGCTGAAGGTGCCGAACAGGTACGGCCCCCCCCGGCCGAACCGCGCTCGCGCTTCGGCCCACAGCGTCAGCACACGGACCACGTCAGCCTTGGCCGCCTCGTCGATCTGCGCGCCTTCGACCCGGCGGCGCACGTTCATCGGGCACTGGGTCCGCAGTGCGAGGAATGAGGAATGCATTTCTGCCACCATTGAGCGCGCCATGGCGCGGGCATCATCTTCCTTGGGCCAGAACCGGTCGCGACCGACTTTGTCGGCAAGGTATTCGATGATCGCCAGGCTGTCCCACACCACCGCATCGCCATCCCACAGCACCGGCACCTTGCCCGATGACGGTGCGATGTCGTCGTTCTGCTTCTTGGTCGCAGTCCAGTCGTCACCATACAGCGGAACCTGGATTTCCTCAAAGGCGAGGCCAGACTGCTTGGCCGCCAGCCAGCCGCGCAGCGACCAGCTCGAATAGTTCTTGTTGCCGATAATGAGCTTCATGCTCTAGCGGCTACTCGTTCAGTTTGCGGGTGTCGAGTCTGAACAAGGTCACACAAAGTTCACACCAAAACCAATCCCGACCGCTTCGCTCACGCGGTCGTGTGAGCGAACCAAGGCCATCCGCGCGAGTTCGACTCTGCATCACATTCGGGGCTGTAGGAAAGTCATAATTCGGCTAGGCATTGCCCATGACCCTGCGCCCCTTCCACCTCGCTTTTCCCGTCCGCGATCTGGCCGAGGCGCGCGCCTTCTGGGGCGGGACGATGGGCTGCCCCGAAGGGCGCAGTTCGGACACGTGGATCGACTTCGATTTCTACGGTCACCAGATCGTGACGCATTGCGTGGGCGAGCGCGCCAACGCCGACGCCGGCACCAACCCGGTCGACGGCCACGGCGTGCCGGTGCCGCATTTCGGCATCGTGCTCGAACTGGCCCAGTGGCAGGCGCTCGCCGACCGGCTCAAGGCCGCCGGCACCAAGTTCGAGATCGAGCCTTACATCCGCTTCAAGGGAGAACCCGGCGAGCAGGCAACGATGTTTTTCCGCGATCCATCGGGCAACGCGATCGAGATGAAAGCCTTTGCCGACCTGGGGCAGCTGTTTGCGAAATAGGGGACGCAAGATGCTTCGCCGGATTGTTATCGCGCTGGTAGCGCTCATCGGGTTCGCCGCGCCTGTCGCCGCCGCCCCGGTTCTGCTGATCTCGATCGACGGGCTGCGGCCCGGCGATGTGATCGATGCGCCGCAGCGCGGGCTCAAGCTGCCCAACCTGCGCCGGTTTCTGGTCCAGGGCAGCTATGCCACCGGGGTGCGCGGGGTGCTGCCGACGGTGACCTATCCCAGCCATACCACGCTGATCACCGGGGCCAGCCCGGCGCGGCACGGGGTGTTCAGCAACACCACCTTCGATCCCCTGCAGGTCAACTATGGCGGATGGTACTGGTTTGCCAGCGACATCCGCGTGCCGACCTTATGGCAAGCGGCGGCGGCTGGCGGGCTGAGCGTGGGCAATGTCCACTGGCCGGTCAGCGTCGGCGCGAAGGGGATCACCTGGAACTTGCCGCAGATCTGGCGCAGCGGCCACGCCGACGATGCCAAGATGCTGGCCGCGCTGGCAACGCCGGGATTGATCCCGGAGCTGGAGCGCGCGACCGGCGAGACCTATGCCCAAGGGATCGATGAAACCATCGAGGGTGACGAGAACCGCGGGCGTTTCGCGGCGGCGCTGATTGCGCGGCACAAGCCCCAGTTCGCCACCGTTTACCTCACCGGGCTCGACCATCAGCAACACACCGACGGCCTCGGCACGCCGCCCGCGCACGCAGTGCTGGAGCGGATCGATGCTATCGTCGGTGCGCTGGTCGCGGCCGAGCACAAGGCTCATCCCGATGCGGTGATTGCGGTGGTCAGCGATCACGGGTTCGCACCGATCGCGCACGAAACCAACCTGTTTCGCGCCTTTATCGACGCAGGCCTGATCACGCTCGATCCCGCCGGCAAGGTCAAAGGCTGGGAGGCGATGCCGTGGCCGGCGGGCGGCAGCGCCGCGGTCGTCCTCGCGCGGCCGGACGATGCGGCATTGCAGGCCAAGGTTTCCGGCGTGCTCGGGCAACTGAAAGCAGATCCTGCGAACGGCATTGCAGCGATTGCGGGCAAGAAGGAGATAACGCAGATGCGCGGGAATCCCACGGCGAGCTTCTTCGTTGATTTCCAGCCGGGTTACAGCGCGGGCGGCTTTGCTGACGCTGGCGGCGGGATTGATGCCCCGTCGCACAACAAGGGCACGCACGGCTATTTTCCAGCGAGCGACGCGATGCGATCGACTTTCATGATGGTCGGTCCAAAGATTCCCCGGGGGCATTCGCTCGGGCCAATCGACATGCGTTCGATCGCTCCGACCCTCGCGGCGATCATGCATGTGCGGCTGCGCGGGGCGGAGTTGCCGGCGCTGATCTATTGACTACCCGGCGACGGTATCGAGCTTGGCGATAGCTTCGGCGGTCAGCACCAGCTCGGCCGCTGCAAGGTTTTCGCGCAAGTGGCCGAGCGATGAGGTGCCGGGGATCAGCAGCACATTGGGCGCGCGCTGGAGCAGCCAGGCCAGCGCGACCTGCATCGGGGTCGCGCCAAGGTCGGCTGCAACACCGTCGAGCGCGGCGCTCTGCAGCGGGCTGAACCCGCCGAGCGGGAAGAACGGAACGTAGGCGATGCCTGCTGCTGCCAGCTCGTCGATCAGAGCATCGTCGCTGCGGTGCGCCACGTTGTAGGCATTCTGGACGCAGACGATCTCGGCCATCGACTGCGCTTGCGCGAGCTGGGCGGAGGTCACGTTGCTGATCCCGAGGTGCTTGATCAGCCCCTGCTGCTGCAATTCGGCCAGGGTAGTCAGTTCAGCCTCGAGCGAACCTTCGGCCGGGCCATGAGGCGAAAACATCATGCGCAGGTTGGCCACATCGAGGACGTCGAGCTTCAGCCGGCGCAGGTTGTCGTGCACCGCGCGGGTCATCTCGTCGGCCCCGAATGCTGGCAGCCACTGGCCCTGCTCGTCGCGCCGTGCGCCGATCTTGGTCACCAGCACCAGGTCGTCCGGATAGGGATGCAGCGCCTCGGCGATCATTTCGTTGACTACGTAGGGACCGTAGTAATCGCTGGTATCGATGTGGTTTACCCCGCTCGCCACCGCCTCACGCAGCACTGCGATGGCCTGGTCGCGGTCACGCGGCGGGCCGAACACGCCCGGCCCGGCCAGCTGCATCGCGCCATAGCCCATGCGATTGACCGTGAACGAACCAAGCTTTGCGGTATCAGTCATCGGTATTCCTTAGATCGAAGCATCACCCAGCACGGCGGCACGAAGCTCAGGGATGCCCATGCCCTTTTCCGCCGAGGTCACGTGGATCACCGGGAAAGCCGCCGAATGTTTGCGCGCTTCGGTCTGGGTGGCGAGCAGGGCGGCAGCAAGCTCGCTCGCTTTGATCTTGTCGGCCTTGGTCAGCACCAGCCGGTAGCCGACCGCGGCTTCATCGAGCATCGCCATCATCTCACGGTCAACGTCCTTGGGGCCGTGACGCGCATCGATCAGCACCAATGTGCGCTTCAGCACCGCGCGTCCCCGCAGGTAATCGCGCACCACCCGCTGCCATTCCTTGACGATCGACTTGGGCGCCTTGGCAAAGCCGTAGCCCGGCATATCGACCAGCCGCAGCACGGCGGGATCACCGACCTCGAAGAAGTTGAGTTCCTGCGTGCGCCCCGGAGTGACCGAGGCGCGGGCGATTGATTTACGCCCGGTCAGCGCGTTGAGCAGCGAGCTCTTGCCCACGTTCGAACGTCCGGCAAAGGCCAGTTCGGGCACGGTCGCTTCGGGCAGGTATTGCAGCGAGGGCGCACTCTTGAGGAACTCGACCCGGCCGGCGAACAGCTTGCGCGCAGCCTCGGTCAGATCGGGTCCGTCGTCCGTTTCGGGAAGGTCCTCAACCACCGCTGGCTTTCGTGACCTGTGCCTTCAACGCCGGGTGGCGCGAATAAAGGTAGGCCTGCTGCGCGATGGTCAGGAAGTTAGAGGTGATCCAGTAGATCAGCAGGCCCGCCGCGAACGGGGCCATCACGAACATCATGATCCACGGCATGAAGGCGAAGACCTGCTGCTGCGCGGGGTCCATCTGCGCGGGATTGAGCTTGAACTGGAAGTACATCGAAACGCCCAGCAGCAAGGCCAGCACGCCAATCGCGAGGAAGCCCGGCGGGGTGAACGGGAGCAGGCCGAACAGGTTGAGCGCATGCAGCGGATCGGGCGCGGACAAGTCCCTGATCCACAACACGAACGGCTGGTGGCGCATTTCGATCGTCAGGGTCAGCACTTTGTACAAGGCGAAGAACACCGGGATCTGCAGGAAGATCGGCAGGCAGCCCGCCAGCGGGTTGACACCTTCCTTCTTGTAGAGCGCCATGACCTCTTCCTGCTGCTTGGCCTTGTCGTCCTTGTAGCGCTCCTGGATCGACTTCATCTTGGGCTGGATCGCGCGCATCGCCGCCATGCTGGCGAACTGCTTCTGCGCCACCGGGAACATCAGCCCGCGCACCACCAGGGTCAGCAGGATGATCGCCACGCCGAAGTTGTGGGTGAGGCTAAACAGCCACTTGAGCAAACCGAAGATCGGCTTTTCGAACCAGCGGAACCAGCCCCAGTCGATCGCCAGACCGAAGTTGGGAATGCCGGCGGCCTCGTATTTATCGAGCACCGAACTTTCCTTGGCCCCCGCGAACAACCGCGTGGTCAGCGCCTGATTCTGCCCCGGAGCGATCGTCGCCAGCGGATAGACCAGATCGGCGCGGAACAGGCCGCCCCCAAGGCTGCGGAAGTCGCTGGTCGCGCCGCTCTTGTCGGGGACCAGCGCGCTCATCCAGTAGATGTCGGTGAAGCCGATCCACCCGGTCTTGCCCGGATTGGTGACCTGCGTCGCGTCGGTCACGTCCTTGTAGTTGGGGCCGAACGAGACCTTGTCGTCAAAGGTGCCAAAGGGGCCCGAATGGAGGTTCCAGATATCGACGCTGGCAGTCTTGTCGGTACGCGCAACCTGCGCATAGGGCTTGGCCATGAACGGCGCAGTGCCCGCATTGGTCACCGTCTGGGTCACCGTGATGAGGTAATCGGTGTCGATCGCATAGTTCAGCGTGAAGGTCTGCCCGGTGGCATTGGTCCAGCTCAGCGTAATCGGGCTTTGCGGAGTGAGTTTGGCGCCAGCGGGCACGGTCCACTGCGTGGCCGGGCCCGGCAGGTTGGGATCGGGCTGGCCGCTCGCGCTGACCCAGCCGAATTGCGCATATTGCTGCGCCGGGGTTCCCGCTGGCGAAAAAATGCGCTGCGGCCCGGCGTTCTTTTCAACCGAGGCGGTGTGGCGATTGGTCAACAGGTCATCGACCACCGCGCCAACCAGGTTGATCGAGCCTGACAGGCCCGGTGCAACGATCGGCACGCGGGTGGCGGGGTTGAGCGCGGTTGCCAGGTCCTTGGCCTCAAGCGCTTGGTCGGCCACATCGGTCAGCCCGCCTTCGCGGGTCGGCTTGGCGCTGGCCGAAGCCTGCGGTGCTGGCGCGGCGCTGCTTGCGGCGGGCACCGGTGCCTTGTTCGCGTTCGGGTAGAAATAGCGGACCCCGGTATCCCAACCGAACAGGATCACTACAATGAGGACCCCGGCGAGGACCATGTTGCGTATGTTCTGCGTGTCCACTTGGGGCCCCTGCCTAAATTCTCTTCTCAGATGGGGCGGATGCGGGGCCTGTCAAGGCACCGGGTCATAGCCATGGCCGCCCCACGGATGGCAGCGCCCTATACGCTTCACGGCCAGCCAGCCACCCTTAATCGCGCCGTACTTCTCAACCGCCTCAATCGCATACTGCGAGCACGAGGGGGCATAACGGCAGCTCGGCGGAAGGATCCGCGATGGGCCCAACTGCCACCCCCGCGCGATGAGGATGAGGAGCTGTTTCACTTGCGCCTGCGGGGCGGATCGCCTTTGCCTTGCGCTGCACGCCCCAACGCAGCGCTGAGTTCCTCGCGCAGTTTGGTGAAATCATGCTCGACCCCGCCTTCGCGCCCGATCAGCACGTGATCGTGCGCGGGCAGGCCTTGTTCTGGGAGCATTTCGCGCAGCAACGCGCGGAAGCGGCGCTTCATCCGGTTACGGACGACAGCATTGCCGATCTTCTTGGTGACGGTGATGCCGAAGCGCAGCTTTTCCGCGCTGTTCGGGTTTACGAGCAGCACAAAACCGGGACGCGCCACGCGCAGGCCCCGGTTTGCGGCTAGAAAATCAGCGCGTTTTTGCAGGACAGTCATCGAACTAGTCATGATCTCGCCAGACTAGCGCATCGCGCCAGGCGCTGAAAGCAACACCGGCCCGCTCCCCCTGCCCGACCACCCATTTAAGGTACCCTGAGGGTGGTCGGGCAGGGGGAGCGGGCCGGTGTTGCTAGCCAATCGCGGAGGCGATTGGCTTTCCGGCAAAAGCCTCAGGCGCTCAGCTTGGTGCGGCCGCGAGCGCGGCGCGCCCGCAGGACCTTGCGGCCACCAACCGTCGACGAACGCAGGCGGAAACCATGGCGGCGAGCGCGAACAAGGTTGCTGGGCTGGAAGGTGCGCTTCATTTCAAAACCTCGAAAACTCGAACAAAAAAGCCGCCGCTTTGGGCGACCGAACTACAGGGGCGGGCTGTTACGCTGGCACGGTGGCCGAGTCAAGCGCCGCTGCGCTCAATCGAGGTGCACCCAATGGCCCATTTCGGCGGCGGTGAGCCATTTGGCCGAAGCATTGGGCACCGAATTGGTCATCGCATAGAACGCGCGGGCTTCGCCCTCGGGCATGCCCATCTCTTCGTAATAGCCGATATAGGCGCGGTTCTCGGGTGCGTCGGCGGGGTAGTCCTTGGCCTCGCGGCCGGTATCGTCGGCCCAGCTGTGAACCGCGAATTCGCTGCCCGGATCGGCCATGCGGCTCTTGCCGGCGAGGAACAGCTCGACCGCGCCCGAACGTACCGAGCCGTCTTTGGGGACGTGAGTCGCGATCCCGCGCGCATGGATCATCCGCCCGACCTGCAGGTTGGCGCGGTCATCATAAGTGCCGGGGCACTCGATCATCTCGAGTGTGGCGATGCCCGGATAGGCGCGAACCATCGCGGCGAAGTGAGCCGGGCTGGTCTCATCAGTCGCATCGACCAAAGCGGCGTGAGTCGGATCGATCACCCGGAACGGACCGAACTTCGCGATACCGTGCGGAACCTGTGTGGGCGCTGCGGCGACAAAGCGGTCGGAACCAGTAACAGCGGGAAGCGCGTCCTCGTCCCCGGCATCGCTGACCTCGATCTCGTAAGTCACCGTAACCGTCTCGGTCACCACCTGCGCAGCGGCCGGCGCGCCGATCAGGGCGGTAAGTGCCAGGGCAAGAGCGGTGAAGCGGCGCATGATGCCTTTTTCGGCCCCCGCGCCTTAACGGCTTGCCAATGGCAAAGGTTAAGATCGCCTTTCGCATAAGCGCAACCAGTCCGGTGCTATTGGCTCGACAGGCCGATAAACCTGCGCCATCACCCAAGTATTAAGCGCTGACACTCATTTTACGAAAACAGTTTGGGGGGCATTACTTGGTCGCGCTGGTTCAGACCGTCGCTTATTTGGGGCTGGAGGCACGCGGCGTCGAAGTGCAGTGCCAGATCGCGCCGCGCCTGCCGCGCTTCAATGTGGTCGGCCTGCCCGACAAGGCGGTCAAGGAAAGCCAGGAACGGGTTCATGCCGCGCTCGCCGCGATGGGGCTCTCGCTGCCGCCCAAACGAATCACGATCAATTTGTCCCCGGCGGATCTGCCCAAGGAAGGCTCGCACTACGATCTGCCGATCGCGCTGGCGCTGCTCGCGGCAATGGGAGTGACCGATACCGAGCAATTGCAAGACTTTATCGCGGTGGGCGAACTGTCGCTCGACGGGCGGATCATCGCCAGCCCGGGCGTGTTGCTCGCCGCGCTCCATGCCAGCGGACAGGACAAAGGGCTGATCTGCCCCGCCGCGCAAGGGACCGAGGCGCGCTGGGCCAGCGGCATCCCGATCCTCGCCGCGCCCAATCTGGTCAGCCTGCTCAATCATCTCAAGGGCACGCAGCAGCTTGCCGAACCGGAGCCGGGCGTGGCGCAGGAGCCGGGCTTTGGGCCCGACCTCAAGCAAGTGAAGGGCCAGGAAAGCGCCAAGCGTGCGCTGGAGATCGCCGCAGCAGGCGGGCACAACCTGCTGATGATCGGGCCGCCGGGTGCGGGCAAGTCGCTGCTGGCCAGCTGCTTGCCGGGGATCCTGCCGCGGCTTACCTCGGCTGAGGCGCTCGGCATTATGTAGCAAACGCACCAAGCGCAGTCTATATGTAATCGCACAAGATGCGTAATGTCCCCATATGACGGACTACGCACTGGACGCGCTCAAACGGAAGCGCGCAGAGATGACGGGCGAGATCGCGCTGTGCCATGCGCGGTTGCAAAAGCTATCGGAAGACCTTGAGCATCTGGACGCGACCTTGCGGCTGTTCGCGCCTGACTTCGTGGCAGAGAGCATCCTACCCAAAGTGTTCACCCCGCCGAAGTCATGGAGCAAGCGGGGCGAAATGAGCCGCACAGTGCTATCGGCCCTTCGCGTTGCCAAGGGACCGCTCACGGCGCGAGAGATCGCTTCAATGGTGGTGGCACAGCGCGGGCTGGATAACGACCCCGGAATCCTGAACGTAATGACACGGCGCGTTGCTGGTGTGCTGCGTGATAAGCGTGAGCGGGGACTGGTGCGGTCGATTGAAGAGACCGGGCTTTGGTTACAGTGGGAAGTGGTGCGGTAACTGAACTGTGGTTACGAGATGCAAACGAGTTGACTCCATACGCGACTGCTGATTCAAGTGTCGCGGGGAGACATTCATGACGATTGCTATGTGTTATGTGTCTCCCGAGGGTGTCGTGCTTGGAGCTGATAGCACTGCGTCGCATTCAACGGCGGACGGCCTCTTTCACTACTTCAACCACAATCAAAAGCTTTTTCAAATCGGTGAGTGCAGCACTCTCGGGCTTCTGACTTGGGGTCTTGGGGGGTTCAGCGACGTTAGCTATCGTACCCTTATTGCGATGCTTGACGACGATTTGAAAAAGAAGAAACCGCAGACTGTCTTGAAGGTTGCCGAACGTTGGGCAGCTCTGGTCTGGGCGGAATATACAAAGGCGTTCGGAACCGAAATGGCTCGCGCCGTGAATTTGGGGGCGAAGATTGCCCACAATCCTACAAATCCTGCTCCGGGACCGCATACGCGGACCAAAGATGAGGAGGATGAATTTAGTCGATTAATGGGGCTTTTCGTCGGCTTCTGCATCGCAGGTTATGTTGCTTCCGACAGGAAGCCCTTCGCCTATCAAATCAATTGCATGCCGACAGCTACGACCGTGCCAGTGCCGACCGCCCTCAAAGGCAACAATGCCTTTTGGGGCGCTCCTAATCTCGCGCTCAGACTGCTCAACGGCTACGATAGTGATTTGCGTCAAGGCATTCTCGATTCACCTCATTGGACGGGCACTGAGGCCGATTTAGACGCGGTGCTGGTCACAAATTCCTTGCAAATACCGTCGTTGCCAATACGGGACGCGGTCGACTTTGCCCACTCTTGCATCCACTCGACGATCAAGGCTTTGAAATTCTCAAGCCTCAATCAGATTTGTGGCGGGCCCATAGAGCTAGCGGTCATAACGACTGACCGTGCGTTTCGGTGGGTGCGTCATAAGCGCTGGGACGAGGCTATTTTGGAAGGCGATCTGCCATGACGAAACCACAAGTGATTCAGCCAGACACCGCATCCGCGGTCGAGCCTCAATGGTTGCACGAAGCGCGCGTTCACTTCGCGCAAACCGGCGGATATCGCCAAACGGACATTCGGAGAATTCTCGGCAATCCATGGGATACTGTGGAGATGGCTACCACTCAGGGGGTCCAGTTGACGTCACGCGTTGTCTAATCAGCGCTGCCAATAACCCTTCCACTGGCGCGACACACCGATAGCCAGTCCGGCAACGCCGACCATCGCAGTCTGATTGCCGTTGCACACGCGGCGGTTGTCTTCACGGAATGATGCCTCTGCGGCGTAGCTGGCGAGATACGGCCCTGCGATATGATGGTGCGTTCCGACTTCCATCCGGCGCAGGCGCGAGAAGAACGATTCCGCCTGATTAGTGCAAGCGAGGCCGTCCGAATAAGAGCGTTGGTGATTGATGCGATAAGTGTCGAACTTGCTGTGCAGCGTGTCCCAATGGCTTGCTTCGTCGGCGTGGACGGTCGCCATGTGGTGGATGCGCGAGGCGACGACTTCACCGCCAAGGGCTTCGCTGCGAGCAACAACGGTGATCGACTCTCCGCCCCGCTCACGTCCGACAACAACGACCTGGCGCTTGCCGGTCTGATAAATCGCAAGGCGGCGGTCGCGGCGTTCAGTCTTACGGTTGGCCGGGCGAATGTGACCGCCAAAATATGCGCCGTCCATTTCAACCGTCCCGGTCAAGACCTGTCCAATATCCTCTGCTGCCATTGCTTCGCGCAGCTTGTGCGAGAGCACGAACGCGGTCTTGTATTGAACGTCCAGATCGCGGCTGACTTGTAGCGCCGAAACGCCCTTGGCCCCGTTCACAAATATCACAATCGCGGCGAGCAGGTCGGTAAACGACAGCTTGCGCGAGGCAAAGATCGTGCCGCTGGTGACGCTGAACTGGTGATAGCAGCCAACGCACTTGAACTTACGCCGGGTGGCAATGCTGTAGGTTTCGGTGCAACCGCAACGCGGGCAAACAGCCTCGCCTTCCGTTTCGGGCCAGCGCATCTGGCAGAAGGTCTGATAGGCAACGTCCTCGCCCATCTGAAAAACCTTCTTGAGGCTCAGCGAGCGGGCGGCGGAAGAGAGGAGAAAGTGCTGCATGTCATCGTTTCTAGTGCTTATGCATTGGATATAGTGGCAATGATGCACTCTTGTCAATGGCAAACGTATCGTATATGATGATTATATCATCATTGGAGATACACCTGTGTCAGACACGGTATGGGAAGCAAAGGTTAAGGGGCTGCTCAAGGGCGAGCTGAAGCGCCGCAATGTGTCCTACGGGCAGCTTGTCGCGAAACTGGCTGAGATTGGCGTGGTGGACTCAGAGCCGAATATCAGGAACAAGCTGAGCCGTGGCAAATTTACAGCGGTGTTCTTGATCCAATGCTTGGAGGCAATCGGCTCCTCTTCACTTCGCTTGGACTAGTCACCGTAATCACGCTTGCGATCGGGTGGGTTACATTCCCGTCCGTCTCACCCGTGACCCAGTTTCAATACGATAACCCCCGCAATGAGAATTACCGCCCCGGCGGCGCAAACTGCGAGCCATCTGCGCTCGCAAAAATCGCTTACACTAAGGTCCGCCTTCGCCAAGCCGAGAACTGCCAAAAAGAGACCGAGGAATACCGCCAGAGCAGCGATGATCTGATACAACAAACCCGGGCTGCGAACGCCGCTCAGGCGCAAGCGGACATCGCCAGCCAGCAACTCTGGTCTGGCTGGCTCCAGACTCTCGGCGGGTTTCTGACCCTCGCTGCGGCTACGGGTGCCGCAATCTACGCGCGGGATGCAGCCAAAGAAGGCAAGCGATCTGCCGATGAAGCGGAACGAGCTAACCTTTCCCTCTATGCCCAACTTTGTCCGTTCGACGCGCTTATCCCCCGCGATAACAAGCTGCTCCTTTGCTTCAAGAACCTCGGCAAAACGGTCGCGCACTGTCGATATTATAGCTTTAATTTCGTAGCTGATTTGCCCAAGAAGCCACAATGGGTTTTCCCTGGAACCGTCAGCCATCAGCTCGATACCGCTATAATCGGCGGCGGGGAATTCACCTTGATTGCGTTTGAAACTTTCCCCCCAACCGCGAGCTATTTGCTCGGCATCCTTGAATACCTTGATTCGAAAGGGGAGACTCGGAAAAGCACTTTTCGATACGACCTGCTCCCAGCCGGATGGATTGCGAGCGGTCACTGGGAATGGAATTTGATGACCTAGCGCCGCGCCGCTCCATGCACCGCAAACGATGACAGCCGCCATCACGGCCAGTGAGCAACGCCTAAGCATTGGTGCGTTTGCTACATAATGCCGGAGGCGCTGGAAGTGTCGATGGTCTCTTCGGTGGCGGGCACGCTGGAGGAAGGCCGGATCAGCCAGGTCCGCCCGTTCCGCACCCCGCACCATTCAGCATCGATGGCGGCGCTCACTGGCGGCGGGCTTAAGGTTCGCCCGGGTGAGGTCAGCCTCGCACATCTGGGCGTATTGTTCCTCGACGAACTGCCCGAATTTCAGCGCGCGGTGCTCGATTCGCTGCGCCA
>JANYEY010000063.1 GCA_025359685.1 Sphingomonadaceae bacterium
GCGACCGTGGGAACAGGTTTCTGATCCCAGCTACTTCCGGAAGGTAATGGGCAACATGTTCAGCTTGGGCCTTGGCCCTCGCCGGTCAGAGGAAGGCCGTGTGCGCTTTGGCGTCACCGGTGACGGCCATGCTCCCAACTATCAGATCGAAGGCTCTGGCCTGAAGCGCTGCTATCGCGGAATGGGTCATGCCGAGGCATCAGATGTCGATGAAGAATTCGCGCCCGCCAACCTCTCGGACCAGCAGTTCACCTACAAGGATGTCGAGGCGATGCTGGCCCGCTTGATCGGCTGAAAGTGGACTTTCATGTCACGATGGCGAGCCACGTTGGTAACGTGCGTAGCCATAATGAAGACGCGGTGTGGGCGACTGGCTTTGACGTTGCCTCAGAGCTTGCCGTCAGAACAGGAACGATACCTTCCTCGGGCAGCGCCGCCCTTCTCGCCGATGGGATGGGCGGACATACCGCAGGGGAGGTCGCCAGCTATCTGGCTGTCGAGCTTCTTCGCCCTGTTGCTCCGAGACTGTTGTCTCGCACCGCTGTGGCACAAGCGATGACCGCAGCTAACGAAGGCCTTTTTAAGGCGATGGACATTGACCCCGATCTGTTCGCGATGGGGACAACCATTGTCGGCGTAGCATTTGCATCTGGCGAGGCATGCGTTTTCAATGTGGGAGACAGTCGTGCCTATCTTCATTCCAAGGACGGGCTGGTCAGGCTGTCCGTAGACCATGTCGAAGATGGCAACGTCCTCACCCAATGTCTCGGAGGGTTCGAACGAGAAGTCTTAGAGCCATCCTGCCGCATCATCTCGCTCACAGGTCCCTGTAGGCTCCTGCTGTGTTCGGATGGTCTCACTGATATGGTTGCTGACGACGAGATTTCTGCAATCCTTGCCAAGACCAACAAGCAAGTGGAAGCCGGAAGCGAGCTCCTAAAGGCCGCACTTTCCGCGGGAGGACATGACAACGTGTCAGTCATTGTCATCGATATTGAGCCGCCACAGCCAGCGGCCACGACGTAGGAGCCGAGCATGTCTTTTTTCGACGACTACAAGTCGAGCCTTGAGGGCGCAGGGGCTGTTGCAAGCCGGGCACGCGCGGTTGCAGTAGTACAAAAGTCTGGTACAGAAGTGTTCCGAGGACGTCTGAGAAACGCTGTAATTCCGCCATTTCAGCTCTGTATGGCTCCAGTCGGGCCAGGGGCACCACTTTTCATATTAGCGAACTGGATACGCACCGCGGACACGAGGCGGACATTCCGCCAGACCCGCGCGCGGTCCGTGCGCGCAAATGCTTTTGACCATCAGTCGCCGCCGCCCGGTCCGCCCGAGCGGCGCGCCGAGCTGGCTGTGATGTTCGCAATGTCTTGCGCGGTTGGCGCAGGCGGGGCGGTGGGGTGAGTTTGCGCCGGTTCCTGCTCGCTTCCGGGAGGCTGTGGCGGCTTCGTCGGATCGAGCGGGTTGGCGTTCAACTGCGAATTGGGTTTGCGCAGGGCCGGGCGTCCCGGAATTGCAGTGGGCTGTTGCGGCGCAAGCGGAGCATAGCCCCCGCCACCGCCACCGCCGAAATTCCCGCCATCATCGTTCCCAAAGCGCGCAGCGCCAAGGTTGTTGGCGATCTTGAGTGTGGTCGCGACTTTTTTGGTGCCGAGCTTCTCGGCTTCGGTCTCGGCAAGCTGATTCTTTGCCTCGATCGCGCTGACCTGCGCTTGCGCGCCCCATTCCTCGCCGCTCGCAAAAATCGCCAGCAGTGCGGTCAGGACGACCGTCGCTGCTGCAAAATGCTTGAGCAGACTTGGTGAAAGCGCAGACTTGGTGTTTCGGCGAGCCATGGCTGCTGTCATAGCCGGCGAAGGTTAACCGCCGCGCTGCAGCCCATGGTTACAAATAGATTGACGGCCGCCGGAGCGAAAGGGGCGCTCCGACGGCCGTCGTTTCTCCTCCCCAGGAGAGCGTTGGCGGACTTATGCCGCGAATTGGTTCATCGTGTTGTCCTTGCCGCCAGCCTTGAGCGCGGCTTCACCGGCGAAGTATTCCTTGTGATCGTCGCCGATGTCAGAGCCCGACATGTTCTGGTGCTTGACGCAGGCGATGCCCTGGCGGATTTCCTGGCGCTGGACGTTCTTGACGTAGCCCAGCATGCCCTGGTCACCGAAGTATTCGCGGGCCAGATTGTCGGTGCTGAGCGCTGCGGTGTGATAAGTCGGCAGCGTGATCAGGTGATGGAAGATCCCGGCGCGGGCTGCGGCATCGCGCTGGAAAGTGCGGATGCGTTCGTCAGCTTCGGCGGCGAGCTCCGTGCCGTCGTAGTCGACGCTCATCAGCTTGGCGCGGTCGTAGGCCGACAGGTCCTTGCCCTCCGCAGTCCAGGCATCGAACACCTGCTGGCGGAAGTTGAGGGTCCAGTTGAAGCTGGGCGAATTGTTATAGACCAGCTTGGCATTGGGCACGACTGCGCGGATGCGATCGACCATGCCGGCAATCTGCGAGATGTGCGGTTTTTCGGTCTCGATCCACAGCAGGTCGGCGCCGTTCTGCAGCGAGTTGATGCAGTCGAGCACGCAGCGGTCTTCGCCGGTGCCGGGGCGGAACTGGTAGAGGTTCGAGGGTAGGCGCTTGGGTCGCAGCAACTTGCCATCCCGGCTGATCAGCACATCGCCGTGGCCGACTTCGGTCACTTCTTCGCAATCGAGGAAGCTGTTGTATTGGTCGCCGATATCGCCGGCTTCGCGGGTGACGGCGATCTGCTTGGTCAGACCTGCGCCGAGCGAGTCGGTGCGGGCAACGATGATCCCGTTTTCGACGCCCATTTCCATGAAAGCGTAGCGGATCGCCCGGATCTTCGCGAGGAAGTCCTCATGGGGCACGGTAACCTTGCCGTCCTGGTGGCCGCACTGCTTTTCGTCCGAGACTTGGTTTTCGATCTGCAGCGCGCAGGCGCCAGCTTCGATCATCTTGCGGGCAAGCAGGTACGTCGCCTCGGCATTGCCGAACCCGGCATCGATATCGGCGATGATCGGCACGACGTGGGTTTCGTGATTGTCGATCGCGTGTTCGATTGCCTTGGCCTTGACCGCGTCACCAGCAGCGCGTGCGGTGTCGAGATCGCGGAACATCATGCCCAGTTCGCGCGCATCGGCCTGGCGGAGGAAGGTGTAGAGTTCCTCGATCAGCGCGGGAACGCTGGTCTTCTCGTGCATCGACTGGTCAGGCAGGGGGCCGAATTCGCTGCGCAGCGCGGCGATCATCCAGCCCGACAGGTAGAGGTAACGGCCCTTGGTGGTGCCGAAATGCTTCTTGATCGAGATCAGCTTTTGCTGCCCGATGAAGCCGTGCCAGCAGCCGAGCGACTGGGTGTAATCGGCCGGATTGGCATCATACGCGGTCATGTCGCGGCGCATAATGTCTGCAGTGTACTTGGCGATATCCAGCCCGGTGCGGAACCGGTTCTGTGCGCGCATCCGGGCGATCGATTCGGCGCTGATCCCGTCCCAGCTGGGCTGGCCGGAAATGGTGGATTGGGTTTGAGCGATCGTATCGGTGTAGGTCATGGCTTGTCTCCTGCGGAGCGGTTGCCCAGTCGATAGGCGCACGTGAGTTTGATTCGGTATCAAAAATTACAATAATTCCTGTCCTAACGGCTCATTTCGCGCCGCGACGGTTGCAATGTTGTAAAATATATGACAGACAAGCTGGATGGTCGACACCGCTGTCCTTGCCGGACCCAGCGTCCGCCGCCTGCGCCGCCGCGAGGGCCTGACCCAGGTGGCCATGGCCGCGCGGCTGGGCATTTCTCCCAGCTACCTCAATTTGGTCGAACGCAACCAGCGCCCGCTTTCGGCGCGGCTGCTGGTTCAGCTGGCCGAGCAGTTCGATTTCGATCCGCGCAGCCTGCGTCAGGATGAAGCCGTTGGCGGGATTGACGGCCTGCGCCGCCGCCTGGCCGATGAACGCTTTGCCGATCTGGCGATCGACCGCGACGAAATTGCCGAGTGGCTGTCCGCCGCACCGCAGGCAGCATTGGCATTTGCGCGGCTGTTCGATGCAGGTGGAGGCGACGCAGGAGCGGCGCGCGGCAGTGATGCCACCGATCTTGTGCGGCGCGAGATCGAACGGTGGCGCAACCATTTTGCCGATCTCGATTCAGCTGCCGAAGCCTTGTCCGACGAATTGCGCCTGTCCAATGCCGATATGGGTGCGGCGCTGACCGAGCGGCTGCGCCAGCGGCATCAACTTTCGGTCCGCGTACTTCCCGCCAATGTCATGCCCGATGCACTGCGCCGGCTCGACCTCCACGCGCGGCAATTGCAGCTGTCCGAATTGCTCGATCAGTCGTCGCGCAATTTTCAGATCGCGGTGCAGCTCGCCATGCTCGAACAGCGCGATGAAATCGCCGCGCTGGCTGACGGCGCCGGGTTTGCCGACCGCGGGGCCTGGCGCATGTTCCGACGCCATCTGGCCGGCTACTTCGCCGCCGCCTTGGTCATGCCTTACGGCCGGTTCATGCGCGCTTGCGAGGATACCGGCTACGACCTGACGATCCTCCAGCGCCGTTTCAACGTGGGGTTCGAACAGCTCGCCCACCGACTCACCACCCTGCAGCGGGTCGGCCAGCGCGGCCTGCCGTTCTTCATGGCGCGGCTCGACCGGGCCGGGCAGTTTTCCAAGCGCTACGCCGGGGCCAGCGGCACGGTTATGCTCGAGGGTGAGCAGAGCTGCCCGCTGTGGAATGTCCACCAAGCGTTCGAACGGGCCGGGCGGATCTGCGTCCAGAACATCGAATTTACCGACAGCGCCGGGCAGGCTTCGCAGTGGTTCACGCTCGCGCGCACCGTGCAGGGCAGCGGGACACTGGGCGGGGAAGGCGCGCAATTCGTGGTGGTGCTCGGACTGGATGCGGCGCTTGCCGGTCAGCTTGCCCAAGCCCGCGGTGCTTCACTTGGGCGTAACGAAGTCGAGCGCACAGGCCCGGGCTGCGCGCTGTGCCACCGGCCCGATTGCCAGCAGCGCTCGCTTCCGCCGCGCGGCACCACATTGCAATTTGACGAGCGCAGCCGCGGCCTGACCCCGTTTCAGTTCGGCACATGAGGCGCGATAAATCCATTAACCAAGCGCTGTAAAATTTACCGACATTTCACCTTCGCGGCTTAGGCAGTCTTCAGAGACACTGTTTTGAGGGCCGCAACCGGACAATGATCCGTCTTTTCAAACACTACATCCCGCACGCGGTGATCCTGCTGGGGATCATCGATATCGCGCTGCTGCTGGCAGTGGGTGAGGGCGCGTGGCGGCTGCGTGCGAGCCAGATCGGGATGGATCTGGTCCCGCTGAGCGATCGTGGAGGGTCGCTGATCGGATACGCCGGGGTGGTCTGGACGGCAATGATCGCGGTCGGGGTTTACGGCGCAGATTCGCTGCGCTCGATGCGCTTCGCTACGGCGCGGCTCCTGGTCGCCGTCTCGCTTGGGGTGATCGCGATTACCTTTCTCGATTTTCTGCTCGGCGGACACACCTTCTGGCGCTCGACATTGGCCTACGCAATGGCCGGGTCGGTTCCCGCGCTGGTGCTCAACCGCTTGATCGTCGGCGGCATACTTGGCGCCTCGGCCTTCCGCCGGCGGGTACTGGTGCTCGGCGCCGGCAACCGCGCCGACCGGCTCAAACAATTGTCCGAAAAACCCGAGAGCGGGTTCGTGATCGTCGGATATGTGCTGATGACCGAAAGTGTGCCGGTGGTCGCCGAGGCGATCCCGCGCGGGGCGATCCACAATCTGACCCGCCACGTCGAGAACCTTGGGGTTAGCGAAGTTGTGCTGGCCCTGGAAGAACGGCGCAATTCGCTGCCACTCGCCGACCTGCTGCGGATCAAGACCACCGGGGTCCACGTCAACGACTTTTCGAGCTTCATCGAGCGTGAGACGGGCCGGGTCGATCTCGATTCGGTCAACCCATCGTGGCTGATATTCTCGGACGGGTTTTCATCAGGCCGGGCAATATCGAGCGCGGCGAAGCGCCTGTTCGATGTATCGGCAAGCGCACTCCTGCTAGCGTTGACCGCGCCCGTCATCGCGCTGTTTGCGCTGCTGGTAAAACTGGACAGCAAAGGGCCCGCGCTCTTCCGCCAAACCCGCGTCGGCCTGTTCGGACAAGATTTCCAGGTGATCAAGTTGCGGTCGATGCGTACCGATGCCGAAGCGAACGGCGCGCAGTGGGCGACCAAAGATGATCCGCGTGTCACCCGGCTCGGGCGCTTCATCCGCAAGACCCGCATCGATGAGCTGCCGCAGACCTGGTCGGTGCTGAAAGGCGAAATGAGCTTCGTCGGTCCTCGGCCCGAGCGCCCGGAATTCGTCGCGGATCTTGAAGAGCAGATGCCATTCTATGCCGAACGCCACATGGTCAAGCCGGGCATCACCGGCTGGGCGCAGATCAACTATCCCTACGGCGCATCGGTGGAGGATTCGCGGCACAAGCTCGAATACGATCTTTATTACGCCAAGAACTACACCCCATTCCTTGATCTCCTGATCTTGCTGCAGACGCTGCGCGTCGTGCTGTGGCATGAAGGGGCCCGCTGAATTGGACCTGTTCAACGGCCTTGCAGCGACCCTGGTTGCGGTGCTGTGGGTGGCAGGAGCCGCGAGCTGCCTTTTGGTGGCGCTGTGGCTTTATCGCCGCCCGCAGGCTTTCGCGCCGGCGCACCAGGCGGTGATTACAGCGGCAGCGGCAACCGGGCTGTGGGCGCTTACCGGTGCCGCGTTAGGGGTTGCAGCCCCGGCCACCGGATTGGCCGAATCCGCCCGGAACCTGGCTTGGCTGTTCGCACTTTACCGGCTCTTTGCGGTCGATGGTCGGCACGCATTGATGCGGCCAGTCCGGCCGCTCGCTGCGGCCTTGGTGTTTGTCGAGCTCATCCAGCTGATTGTCTGGGCTTGGCTCGTAGCGCGCGGCGCAGCGCCGGAGGGCGTGCTGTTCAAGACGCTGGCGATGTTCCACCTGCTGGTGGCGATCGGGGCGCTAGTCCTGCTGCATAACCTATATGGCGGTGCCTCCAGTCTCGCGCGCCGTGTCCTGCTCGGACCGTGCACAGCGATGGCGCTAATCTGGGCGGTCGACCTCAACTTCTACACGATCGGCTATATCGCTGGAGCGACGCCGATGATGCTTGCCGCGCTGCGCGGGCTGCTGACTCTGCCAACAGCAGCGCTGCTGGCCATTGGCGCTATCGGGGCGAGTGGATCGGCCCGGTTCCGGCCATCCCGGATCGTCGCCTTCCGATCAATCTCGTTGCTGCTTATCGGAGGATATCTTGTTGCGTTGGTCACCGCATCGCAGTGGCTGTCGCGGGCTGGCAACGATTACGTAGCTCTGTTGCAGCTGGCCTTGGTGGCCGTCACGGTCGCCATCAGCACGATCGTTCTGCCATCGCGCCGCATCCGTGGCTGGCTGCATGTCACCCTCGCCAAGCACTTGTTTCAGCACCGCTATGACTATCGCTCGGAATGGCTGCGCTTTACCCGCACGATTGCCGAGAACACCGGCGACCTAGCGAGCCTTGAAGAGCGCGTGATCCGTGCCGTAGCCGACATTACCGACAGCCCGGGCGGGTTGCTGCTGACCCCTTCCGACGCCGGTCAGTTCGACCTTGCCGCCACCTGGCAGTGGCCAATGGCGCAAGTCCCGGCCAATGCGCTCGGAGCGGAAACTGTTCGCGGGATTGAAGCGCGAGCCTACGTCGCCGACCTCGACGCGCTACGTGCCGGGCGCGCCGATCCGGCCACCTCGCCGCCGCTACCCGAATGGCTGCTGGCCGAGCCAAAGGCCTGGGCGCTTGTGCCCTTGCTGCACTTCGAGCGGCTCGTCGGTGCGGTGGTCCTCGCTCGTCCGCCGCACGCGCGTCTTCTCGACTGGGAGGACTTTGACCTGCTGCGCGTCGCTGGGCAGCAGCTGGCGAGTTACCTGGCCGAGCATGCGGGCCAGGCGGCCCTAGCCGAAGCGGCGCGGTTCGATGACTTCCATCGCCGCATCGCCTTCGTGATGCACGACATCAAGAACCTGGCCAGCCAGATGGCACTGCTGGCCCGCAATGCCGAGCAGCACGCCGAAAATCCGGAATTTCGCGCGGACATGCTGGTGACCCTGCGCAATTCGGCGGACAAGCTGAACGCGCTGCTCGCCCGCCTTTCGCGGTACGGTTCTCCTGTCATCGGCGCGGTCGAACCGGTCCGGGCCGATGAGATTGCCGAAAGTGTGGTCAATCAGCTCCAGGTGCGCCAGGGCGTGGTGCTGGTCGAACGCGAAGCGATCGAGGTCGCGGCCGAACGAAGCTCGCTCGAACAGGTCTTGCTGCACCTTGTCCAGAACGCGATCGATGCCAGCGCCGCCAGCGCGCCCGTATTCGTGCGGGTGGCGAGCGAACCGATGTACGGGTTGATCGAAGTGACCGATTCAGGTTCGGGCATGAGCCCGGAATTCATCCGCACCCGCCTGTTCAAGCCGTTTGATTCGACCAAGCAGGGCGGGTTCGGGATCGGCGCTTACGAGGCCCGCGAACTGGTCAGCGCGATGCAGGGCCGGCTCGACGTGGAAAGCCGCGAAGGGCTGGGCACCCGTTTTACCGTGCGCCTGCCGCGCCCCGCTGCGGCCGGACTGATCACCAAACTTGCCGCCGAAGATACCGATGAAAAGAGAGTCGCGTAATGTCTGACGCCAAACCCAAACTGCTTATCGTCGAGGACGATCCCGGGCTTCAGGCACAGCTCAAATGGGCTTGGCCGGATTTTGAAGTGATCATGGCCGGGGACCGGGCCGGCGCGATTGCTGCGCTGCGCAGCGAGGAACCGGCAGTGGTTACGCTAGATCTTGGATTGCCGCCCGATCCCGACGGGACCAGCGAGGGTTTTGCGGTGCTCGATGCGATCATGGCGCTGAAGCCCGATACCAAAGTGATTGTCGCCTCCGGCCACGGCGCGCGCGATTCGGCGCTCACTGCGATCGCCAAGGGGGCTTACGACTTCTATCAGAAGCCGGTCGACATCGAGGCGCTGGGCTTGATCGTGCGCCGTGCCCTGCAACTGCACCAGATCGAGCGCGAGAACCGCCAGCTCGCCGCGCGCGGCAACGAGGATAACCGCGTGCTCGGGCGGATGATCACCGCCGCCCCCGAAATGATCAAGGTCGCGCGCACGATCGAGCGGGTCGCCAATACCAACGTCTCGGTGATGTTGCTCGGTGCGAGCGGGACCGGGAAAGAGCTGCTCGCGCGCGGCTTGCACGACGCGAGCGACCGGGCCGGCGGGGCCTTCGTTGCGATCAACTGCGCGGCGATCCCCGAGAACCTTCTTGAAAGCGAGCTGTTCGGACACGAAAAGGGCGCCTTCACCGGCGCGGTCAAGACCACCGAAGGCAAGATCGAGATGGCCGCGGGGGGCACGCTGTTCCTTGATGAAGTTGGCGACATTCCGCTGCCGCTGCAGGTCAAGTTGCTGCGCTTTCTACAAGAGCGGGTGATCGAACGGATCGGATCGCGCAAGTCGATCCCGGTCGACACCCGCATCGTTTGCGCGACGCATCAGGATCTTGAAGCGATGATCGTTGATGGCCGGTTCCGCGAGGACTTGTTTTACCGCTTGGCCGAAATAGTGGTGCGGATCCCGAGCCTCGCCGAGCGGGCGGGCGATCCGGCATTGCTCGCCAAAGCCTTCCTCGCGCGCTTTGCCAAGGAGATGAACCCGACGGTGAAGGGCTTCGCCCCCGACGCGCTCGCCGCGATCGACAGCTGGACCTGGCCCGGAAACGTGCGCGAACTGGAAAACCGCGTGAAGCGGGCGGTGATCATGACCGAGAGCAAGCTGGTCGGGGCGGGTGATCTCGATCTCGCCGCGCCTGACAGTACGGGCGCTCAAGTGCTCAACCTCAAATCGGCACGCGAGACCTCCGACCGGCAGGTCATCCGCCACGCGTTGGCGCGCAGCGAAGGTAACATTTCGAGCACCGCCAAGCTGCTCGGGATCAGCCGGCCGACGCTCTATGACTTGCTCAAGCAATACGACATGCAGGCCTGAAGCGATGGCGCGCCGGACGATCCTGCTGACTGCTATGGCAGCGTTGATCGGGCTCGGTGCCCCCGGTCAGGCCATGCCCGGCGCGGCGCAAGAAGCGATGGCGCGGGCCAGCAAGGCATTGGCGCGCGGCGACGGGATCGCCGCCGAAGCCGAACTGCAGCGCGCGCTTCAGGGCGGCGCAGCGAAGCCCGACGTAGCCGCGGCGATGGGCGAAGCGCTGATTGATCAAGGAGCGATGGACAAGGCCCGCGAATGGCTCGGCCCGGGCCAGTTTGCCCCCGCCGAGGCGGGCCATGGCTGGCGCATGCTGGGCCAACTTGAGCGCCTGTCTGGCAATCTCGGCGCGGCGGGCAAGGCGTTCGACAATGCGCTTCAGGCGTCGCCCAAAGACCCGCTGTTGTGGGTTGAGATCGGGCGGATGCGCTACGCCGGCGACGAGCAATTGCTGGCGATCGATGCGGCGAACCGCGCGCTGGCGGCAGGCCCGAACGATCCGCGCGCGCTTGAATTCAAGGCTGAGCTGCTGCGCGACGCCGAAGGCTATGCTGCTGCCATCCCGCTGTATGAAAAGGCGCTCGAAATCAAAGGCGACGATCTGGGCTTGCTGAGCGGATACGCCGGCGCGCTGGGCGAGGCGGGTCGAACGACCGAGATGCTGGCGGCAACGCGGCGCATGCTGACAATCGCGCCGCACAGCCCGCGTGCCTTCTTCCTCCAGGCGGTCCTTGCTGCGCGCGCCGGGCAAGTCGATCTCGCCCGTTCGCTGCTTAACCGGACCAAGGGCAAGCTGAACGATGTACCAGCCGGGATGCTGCTGCAGGGGCTGCTCGACCTTGAGGCCGGGAGCGCCAATGTTGCCGCCGATGAACTGTCCGTGCTGGCCGATCGCCAGCCCGCCAACCAGCGCGTGCAACTGCTGCTCGCCCGCGCGCTTTATGCCTCGGGAGACTATAATCAGCTGTTCGCGCGGTATGGTGCATTGGCGCAGCGGAGCGATGCCTCGCCCTACCTGCTGACAGTGCTGGCGCGGGCCTATGAGGACCAGGGCAACCGCGTGGCTGCAGCACCCTTGCTTGATCGCGCGGCCAGCGCCGGGGCGCCGGCGATGCTACCGATCTTTGAGCCCGCCGGTCCAGCCAGGTTCGGCGCGGCCTTTGCAGCCGATCCCGCCGCGCTGGGCAATGCCGTGCCTTACGTTCGCAGCCTGCTCGGTACGGGCAACGGCGCCGGTGCCCGACAGGCGGCGAGCCGGTACCTGAACGCACGGCCCGGATCGGACGATGCGCTAGCGCTGATGGGCGACGTCGAGCTCTTGACCGGAGCCCCCGGCGCGGCGCTGAGCCACTATGACCGCGCGACCAAGGTCCGGTTCCCCGACCTGCTGCTTCTGCGCATGAACGAGGCATTCGCCGCGGGAGGACCGCCGCTTGCCGCACAGCCGATCACGGCGCGCTACCTTGCAGCCTTCCCGGGCAGCAGGCTCGCGGCGCGGCTCGCGGCCAATTTTGCGGCGCTATCGGGCGATTGGCAGTCAGCAACAACGCTCCTTGAAAGCCTGCGCCAGCGCGGCGGCAACCGCGATGTCCGCTTGCTCGCCGACCTCAGCTTCGCGCATCTGCGCAGCGGCGACGCGGCCTCCGCAGTGACGATCGCGCAGCGCGCTTACCAGCTTCAGCCGAGCAGCCCGATCGCCGCACAGGCGCTGGGTATGGCACTGGCCGAAACGGGTAGTGACAGCGCCGAGGCGCGCCAGCTGCTGCTGCAGGCGCGCCGATCGGCAGGCGATAACCCACTGATCCAGGCCGCACTGGCGAAGCTGCACTAACCTCTCGACAAGCGCCCGCGCCTTGCCCAATGTCATTTTCATCGATCGATTAAATGGGTGAGGAATTGCAATGGCCGGGGTGCTGGACGGGGTTACTGTTATCGAACTTGCCGGGATCGGACCGGGGCCGTTCTGCGGGATGATGCTGGCCGATCACGGCGCGCGGGTGATCCGGGTTGAGCGGCCCGGGACCAGCGGCCGGTTCGGCGATGGCGGCAACCGCGATATCCTCAACCGCAACCGCGAACGGATCGAACTCGACCTCAAGGACCCCGCTGCAGTCACCAAACTCAAGGAACTGGTGGCAGAGGCCGATGCGCTGATCGAAGGTTACCGCCCCGGGGTGATCGAGCGCATGGGGATTGGCCCGGATGTGCTCCTGGCCATCAACCCCAAGCTGGTGATCGGGCGCATGACCGGCTGGGGCCAGGACGGGCCGATGGCCCCGCTCGCGGGCCACGACATCAACTACATTGCGCTGTCCGGCGCGCTCCATTCCTATGGCCGTGCGGGCCAGAAGCCTACCTTCCCCGTCAACGCGGTGGGCGATTTCGGCGGCGGCGGGATGCTGCTGGCGTTCGGCGTGGTCGCGGGCGTGCTCCACGCGCGCGGCGGCGGGCAGGGGCAGGTCGTCGACGCGGCCATGGTCGATGGTGCGGCGATCCTTTCGGCGATGACGTACACCTTCCTTGGCAATGGCCAGTGGCGCGATGAGCGCGGGGTCAATTTGCTCGATAGCGGCACGCATTTCTACGACACATACGAAACCAGCGACGGCAAATGGATCTCGCTCGGCTCGATTGAACCGCAGTTTTACGCGCTGCTGCTCGAGAAAACCGGCCTGACCGGCGATCCCGATTTCGCCCAGCAAATGAACCCGGCGCAGTGGGGTCCGCTGAAAGAGCGGATGACCGCGCTGATCCTGACCAAGACCCGCGACGAATGGTGCGCGATCATGGACGATACCGACATCTGCTTTGCTCCGGTGCTGAGCCTGCGCGAAGCTCCCAAGCATCCGCACAACGTTGCGCGCGGGACGTTTGTGGAGGACGGCGGCATGGTCCAGCCCGCACCGGCACCGCGCTTTTCGGCCACGCCTGCGCCTGCCGTTTCGCTCAGCGGGCGCTGAGTGCGACCGGAAAAGTTTACACAAAGGTCACACCAAAACGATGTCCGCACAGCCCCCGGAGATCGGTCCAGATTGCAGCATCGGTGTGCGGCGTGGGACTAGCTTTTCCTGACGACTTCCGCACAACATAGCAGACCCAAGAGTTGTAGGAAAACACCGGAGTGCTGAGCAAGATCGATCCGATGGTGCGGCTGCTGGTGGTCGCCATTATGCTGGCGTTTGTGGTCCCGGTCCAGGGCGAATGGCGCAGTGCCGCGCAGTTCGTCTCCAACGCTGCGGTGTTCTTGCTGTTCTTCCTCAACGGCTTGCGCCTGCCCCGGCACGAAGTGATGGCAGGTCTGACCAATCACCGGTTGCTTTACCCACTGGTCGCCTGGTGCTTTGGCGCGATGGCGCTTGCGGGGTGGCTGGTGTGGCAGCTCGGCAGCGGATGGATGCCGCCCTTGCTCGCGCTCGGATTCCTCTATCTCGGCTGCCTGCCTTCCACGGTGCAATCGGCCACAGCCTATTCCTCGCTGGCGGGCGGCAATGTGGCGAGTTCGGTGGTCGCGGCGGCCCTGCTCAATGTTATCGGCGTATTCGTTACCGCGCCGCTGTTTTCATGGCTCGCGGGCGGACAGGGCGGTGGGCTGCATGCCGATGGGTTGGTCAACGTTGCGGGCATCCTGCTGCTGCCGTTCATGCTCGGGCAGATCGCGCAGGGGTGGCTAGGTTCCTGGGTCAAGGAGCATCGCCAGCTCGCCACCTGGTTCGATCGCGCGTCGATCGCGATTGCGGTCTACGTCGCCTTTTCCGGCGCGGTCGAGCAGCGCTTCTGGAGCCGGGTTGACGGTCCCGGCTGGCTGTGGCTCGCCGGCGGCACCGCGCTGCTGTTGATCTTTGCGCACGGCGGAGCTTGGCTGCTGGGCGGCTTGCTTAAGCTGGACCGGCCCAACCGCATAACGATGCTGTTTGCGGGTGCGCAAAAGAGCATCGCGATGGGCGCGCCGCTTGCCTCAGTGCTGTTCCCACCTGCCGTTGCCGGGGTCGTGCTGTTGCCGATCCTGCTTTACCATCTGGCGCAGCTGGTGCTGGCGGCGCCGATTGCCGGGCGCCTTACCTCAGCCGCCTGACTTCTTGGCGGCGCGCGTCTGCGCGGCCTTTTTCGCTGCGTTCGAGCGGTGCTCCGTCTCAATCCGGCGATTGCGGCGGATCGACCACAGCAGCGACGCGGCGATCAGCACGCCGCCAATGAGACCAGTCACCGTTTCCGAGATTTGGTAGCTTGAGGACGCCAGCATGATCGCGGCGAGGGCGAGAATGGCCCAGAAGGCGCCGTGCTCAAGGTAGCGGTATTCAGCGAGCGAGCCCTTTTCGACCAGCATGATCGTGAGCGAGCGCACGAACATCGCGCCGATCGACAAGCCCAGCGCAATGACCAGCATGTTGTTGGACAGCGCAAATGCCCCGATCACCCCGTCGAAACTGAACGAGGCGTCAAGCACGTTCAAATAGATGAACCCGCCAAGTCCGCTCCGCCCGCCGCCGATGTTGCTGCTCTCGAGCCAGTGCCCAATCGCCTCGACTGCGACGAACGCCGCGACGCCCAGGATGCCGGCTTCGACGAATTGCAGCGCTTCCTCGCCTTCGAGCAGGCGGGCAAAACTGAGCAGGATGACGAGCAGCAAGGCGAGCCCGAATGCATCGATCTCGCCGAACCGGGCCAGGCGCTTTTCGATCGTCCCGATCCAGTGCACGTGCTTGTCACTGTCGAAAAAGAACTTGATGCCGACCATCGCCAGGAACGTGCCGCCAAATCCGGCGATTGAAAGATGCGCGCTGCTGACGATGCGCTCATATTCCTGCGGCTGGCGCAGGGACAGTTGCAATGCTTCGATGGGACCGATTCCGGCGGCCAGCGCGACGATCGCCAGCGGGAACACGATCCGCATGCCGAACACCGCAATGACCATGCCCCAGGTCAGGAAACGTTTGCGCCAGATCGGCTCCTGGCTTTCCAGAACGCTCGCGTTGACCACGGCATTGTCGAACGACAGCGAAATTTCGAGCACAGCAAGGACTGTGACGATCCACAGCACTTCCAGCGCGCCGCCGATTGTGCCAGCCCGGCTCCAGCCGAGCCAGGCCGCAAGCGCCAGGCACACCGCCGTGAAAATGAACGAACCTTTGAAATAGCGGAGCATGACCGGCAGCTACTTCGGCTGGTACGTCTGTTCGATACCGGGGAAGCTGCGCGCACGCACATCCGCGGCATACTGCGCTACGGCTTCCGAGATCGTTTCGGCCATGGCAGCATAGCGTTTCACGAAGCGGGGCACGCGTTCGAACATGCCCATCATGTCTTCGGTGACAAGGACTTGTCCATCACATTGGGCCGAGGCACCGATCCCGATGGTCAGGCAGGAGACCGCCTTGGTTGCGGCGATCGCGATCGGTTCGACCACGCCTTCGATGACCACCGCATAGGCACCGGCATCCGATAGCGCCTTGGCATCTGCGACGATCTTCTTGGCCTCAACATCGCTGCGCCCGCGCGCATTGTAACCGCCCAGCACATTGACCGCCTGCGGGGTCAGGCCGACGTGGCCCATCACCGGAATGCCGCGCTGCGTAAGGAAGGCGACGGTTTCGGCCATTGCCGCACCGCCTTCGAGCTTGACCGAGCCTGCCCCGGTTTCGGCGAGCACCCGCGCTGCATTGGTGAAGGCCTGCTGCGGCGAGGCTTCGTAAGTGCCGAACGGCATGTCGATCACCACTGCCGCATGGTACGATCCGCGCACCACTGCGGCGCCGTGGGCGATCATCATTTCCAGCGTAACCTGCAGGCTGGAGGGCAGGCCATAGATCACCTGACCAAGCGAATCCCCGCACAGGATCAGGTCGCAATGCTCATCGAGCAACTGCGCCTGCCGTGCGGTGTAGGCGGTCAGCATAACCACCGGCTCGGCGGTGACCCCGTCCACCTTGCGCTGGCGGATCGCCGGGATGGTGACCCGGCGCAGTGGCGTTGGGGTCGGATGCGAGCGGCTGGTCGACGTATCGAGCTGGAAGGTCGTGGACATGGCCGGGCTTTAGACGAGGCGGCGCGGCTGGGGAAGGGCGGGCATTAAGGCTTGCCAATGCGGCACTTGGCGTTAGCTTCCCGGCGATTAGCCATTTGGGCGCGAAATCCGCGCCTGACAGAAGTTTAGGGGAATCGCATGTTTGGTCGCGTCAAGTCATTGGACGCCATCCTGGCAACCGCTGCAAAGAGACCGTTGCACCGATCGCTAGGCGCTTTCCAGCTTACCATGCTGGGGATCGGGGCCGTGATCGGCACCGGGATTTTTGTGCTGACTGCCGAAGCCGCACAAAAAGCCGGTCCTGGCATGATGGTCAGTTTTATCATCGCGGGCGCCGTCTGCGCCGCCGCTGGCCTGTGTTATGCCGAACTCTCGTCGATGGTTCCGGTGGCTGGTTCAGCTTATACCTACACCTATGCGGTGCTGGGTGAGGTGCTGGCCTGGATGGTCGGCTGGGCGCTGGTGCTCGAATATGCCCTTGGGGCCAGTGCGGTCGCGGTCGGCTGGTCGCACCACTTTGTCGGCCTGCTGCATGATTTTGCGCATATAGATATACCCCAGGCGATCGCCAACGCGCCCAATGATGGCGGAGTTATCAATCTTCCGGCGGTGGCGATCACCATTCTGATCACCTGGCTGCTGGTCATCGGCACCACTGAAAGTGCCCGCGTCAACGCGGTGCTGGTGATGGTCAAGCTGGCCGCATTGGCGCTGTTCCTGGTGCTGGCGCTGCCGGTCATGCAGGCTGACAAGTTTACGCCGTTCATGCCCACCGGAATGCCCGGGGTAGCCGGCGCGGCGGCTTCGATCTTCTTTGCCTATGTCGGCTTCGATGCGGTTTCGACTGCGGCAGAGGAAACGATCAACCCGCAGCGCAACGTTCCGATCGGCCTGATCGGGAGCCTCGCGATCTGCACCGTCATCTATATGCTGGTCGCAGCCGGAGCGGTTGGAGCGATCGGGGCGCAGCCGGTCACTTCGGCGGCGGGGGTCTTGCTTGATCCGGGCTCGGCCGAATTGACCGCGCGTTGTGCTCAGATAACTTCGGGCGGTGCAGCGCTGCCGATGACTTGCAGCCATGAGGCGTTGGTCACGGTGATGCAGCAGCTGGGTCATTTGCAGGTGGGTAATCTGCTCGCTCTGGCGGCGACTATCGCCTTGCCTTCGGTGATCTTGATGATGATGTACGGCCAGACCCGCGTTGCTTTCGTGATGGCGCGTGACGGCCTGTTTCCGGAAAACTTTGCCAAGGTCCACCCGCGGTTCAAGACCCCGTACGTGATTACGATTGTGACCGGGATCGTGGCGCTTATTTTCGCTGGGTTCCTCCCAGTTGGCAAGCTGGCCGACCTTTCGAACGCGGGCACGCTGTTCGCGTTTGCCTGTGTGGCGATTGCGGTGATGGTGCTGCGGCGCAAGGATCCGAGCCGGGTTCGCTCGTTCCGGACGCCGCTGGTCTGGGCGATCGGGCCGATGGCAATCGCCGGGTGCCTGTATCTGTTCTTCAGCCTGCCAACCTTTACCAAGACGTTCTTCCCGGTCTGGGCGGCGATCGGACTGGTGATCTATTTCTCC